>DVNN01000149.1 GCA_018714325.1 Candidatus Pelethocola excrementipullorum | reverse complement strand
GAAATGGTAAACGGTGGTAAAGCCGTATTCTATATTGGGTTTGACCCCACTGCCGATAGCCTTCACGTAGGACATTTCATGGCACTTTGTCTGATGAAACGTCTTCAGATGGCGGGTAACAGACCAATCGCTTTGTTGGGAGGCGGTACCGGAATGATCGGTGACCCATCGGGAAGAAGTGATTTACGCCAGATGATGACCGTGGAAACCATCCAGCATAACTGTGACTGCTTTAAGGAGCAGATGAGCCGCTTTATCGACTT
Source organism: Candidatus Pelethocola excrementipullorum (assembly GCA_018714325.1). Classification (GTDB taxonomy): domain Bacteria; phylum Bacillota; class Clostridia; order Lachnospirales; family Lachnospiraceae; genus Novisyntrophococcus; species Novisyntrophococcus excrementipullorum. The sequence continues at coordinate 6,198 of DVNN01000149.1, read as the reverse complement.
TTCGGAAGGAAAGGCCATGCTGGTAAACAACGCCGAGTGGCTGACCAATTTGAACTACATCGATTTCCTTCGGGAAGTCGGCCCTCATTTTTCCGTTAACCGTATGCTCACCGCAGAGTGTTATAAGCAAAGAATGGAAAAAGGACTGAGCTTCCTGGAATTTAACTACATGATTATGCAGAGCTTTGACTTCTACAAGTTATACCAGAATTATGGCTGTAATATGCAGTTCGGCGGTGATGACCAGTGGAGCAACATGCTTGGAGGAACCGAACTGATTCGCCGTAAACTCGGAAAAGACGCTTATGCCATGACAATCACCCTGCTTTTGAATTCCGAAGGAAATAAGATGGGTAAGACCCAGTCCGGAGCCGTCTGGCTGGATCCCAATAAGACTTCACCATTCGACTTCTACCAGTACTGGAGAAATGTGGCGGATTCGGATGTGTTGAAGTGTCTCCGTCTGCTGACCTTCCTCCCTCTGGAGCAGATTGATGAGATGGATAAGTGGGAAGGCAGCCAGCTGAACCAGGCGAAAGAGATCCTGGCATATGAGCTGACAAACCTGATCCATGGTGAAGAGGAAGCGAAAAAGGCGGAAAGTGGTTCCAAGGCCCTGTTTGCAGGCGGAGGAGATTCCGAGAACATGCCTACTGCAGAACTGACGGAAGAAGACTTCGAAGAGGATGGAATCGACGTGATTACCCTTCTTCAAAAGGCTGACCTTGTTGCAACCAGAAGCGAAGGTAGAAGAGCCATCGAACAAGGCGGTGTTACCCTTGATGGGGAGAAGGTTACGGACGTCAAACATACCGTTGACAGAAGCGCCTTTGGTGAAGAAGGTATCGTGGTGAGAAAAGGTAAGAAGAAATTCAAAAAAGTTTGCGTCAAGTAAGGACTTGTGATATCATGAAATATAGTCTGAAAACTACAAAGTGCGTGAAAAATAAGCGAAATGCAGATTTTCAGAAGTGATTTTTAGGAGGAACAGTCGTGAAAAATTATGGCGTGAACGAACTTCGGAGAATGTTTCTGGAATTCTTCGAGAGTAAAGGACATCTGGCAATGAAGAGCTTCTCTTTGGTGCCGCAGAATGATAAAAGTTTATTGTTGATTAATTCCGGTATGGCGCCGCTGAAACCATACTTCACGGGAGCGGAGATTCCGCCAAGGACTCGTGTGACTACCTGTCAGAAGTGCATCAGAACCGGGGATATAGAGAACGTGGGAAAGACTGCGCGCCACGGAACTTTCTTCGAGATGCTGGGCAATTTCTCTTTTGGAGATTATTTTAAGCATGAGGCGATCCAATGGTCCTGGGAGTTTATGACCGAAGTTGTTGGTTTGGATCCAGACCGTCTGTACCCTTCCATATATCTGGAAGATGAGGAAGCCTTTGATATCTGGAATAAGGAAATCGGTATCCCGGCGGAACGGATTTTCCGCTTTGGAAAAGAAGATAACTTCTGGGAGCACGGTTCCGGACCTTGCGGTCCATGTTCCGAGATCTATTATGATCGTGGTGAAAAATATGGATGTGGAGAGCCTGATTGTACCGTAGGCTGTGAATGCGACCGTTATATGGAAGTTTGGAATAACGTCTTCACCCAGTTTAATAGCGACGGAGAAGGCCATTATACGGAGCTGGAGCAGAAGAATATCGATACTGGTATGGGGCTTGAGCGTCTGGCGGTCATCGTTCAGGACGTGGATTCCATCTTTGACGTGGATACTATTCGGACTCTGCGGGACAAAGTCTGTGAAATTGGAAAAGTAACCTATGGTGCTGACCGAGATACGGACGTTTCCATACGTCTGATTACGGATCATATACGTTCCGCAACTTTTATGATATCTGACGGTATCATGCCTACCAATGAAGGACGTGGCTATGTGCTTCGTCGTCTGATCCGACGGGCGGCCAGACACGGCAGACTCCTTGGTGTCAGCCATCTATTCCTGGCAGAACTCAGTAATTCTGTGATTCAGGGCAGCAAGGACGGATATCCGGAACTGGAAGAAAAGAAAGATTTTATCTTCAATGTATTGAATAATGAAGAGAAGCAGTTTCATAAAACCATCGATCAGGGTCTTCGAATCCTCACTGAGATGGAAGAAAAACTGGCCGAAGAAGGTGCCAAGGTACTGAATGGTGAGGATGCTTTCAAATTATATGACACTTATGGATTCCCCGTGGATCTGACCAAAGAGATCCTGGAGGAGAAGGGCTACGAAATCGATGAAAAAGGATTTCAAAAGGCCATGGACGAGCAGCGTAACAGAGCGAGAGTGGCACGTGAAGTGACCAACTATATGGGCGCTGACGCCACCGTCTATGATCAGATTGATCCTGCCGTTACCACAGAATTTGTGGGCTATGATCATCTGACATTCGATTCCAAGGTTACGATTCTGACTACGGAAACTGAGATTGTAGATGCATTGGTGGAAGGTCAGAGAGGAACCATCTTCGTGGAGCAGACTCCTTTCTATGCCACAATGGGTGGACAACAGGGTGACTGCGGTGTGATCAAGACGGCCAATGGGGTATTCGAAGTGGAGGAGACCATTAAGCTCCTCGGTGGAAAATATGGCCATGTGGGCGTGATGAAGAGCGGTATGATTGCCGCAAGTGATACGGTGAATCTGGAGGTTTCCGTGGAAGCCAGAAAAGCAACAGAGAAGAACCACAGTGCTACCCATCTGCTTCAGAAAGCCCTGAAAACCGTCCTGGGAACACATGTAGAGCAGAAAGGATCCCTGGTGGCACCCGCCAGACTTCGCTTTGACTTCGCTCACTTTGCAGCCATGACGGCGGAAGAAGTAGAACAGGTGGAAGCCATGGTGAATCAAGAGATTCAGGCACAGCTTGAGGTTGCTACCGCTGTTATGGGAATCGAAGATGCAAAGAAATCCGGTGCCATGGCCTTGTTTGGTGAAAAATATGGTGACAGTGTCCGCGTGGTTTCCATGGGGGATTTCTCCAAGGAACTCTGTGGTGGTACCCATGTTCATAATACCGGTGAGATTCTGTTGTTCAAGATTGTATCCGAGTCCGGAATTGCAGCAGGCGTTCGTCGTATTGAGGCACTGACCGGAAATGGTGTAATCGCTTATTATAAGGAACAGGAAGAGGCTCTGGCCCGGGCTGCCAAGGAATTAAAGTGTAATCCTTCCGAAGTCAGTGAAAAGATTGCACATCTTCAGGCAGAGGTTAAGACGCTTCACAGTGAAAACGAATCCCTGAAAAGCAAGATGGCACAGAATTCTCTGGGAGACGTTATGGATAAGGTTCTTGACGTCAAAGGTGTGAAACTTCTGGCAACATCCGTTGCAGATGTGGATATGAATGGTCTTCGTGATCTGGGTGACCAGCTGAAGGAGAAGCTTGGAGAAGGCGTTGTGGTGCTTGCCTCGGCCAAAGAGGGAAAAGTCAGCCTTCTGGCCATGGTGACCGATGAGGCTCAAAAGAAGGGAGCCCATGCCGGAAACATGATCAAGGCAATCGCTGCCGTAGTAGGCGGAGGCGGAGGCGGCCGTCCTAATATGGCACAGGCCGGCGGAAAAGATCCGTCTAAGATTGAAGATGCAGTTGCCAAGGCTGCCGAAGTACTGGCAGAACAGATTAAGTAACTGACTGCGTATGGAATCGAAAACTTTTGAATATTGGCTTAAGAAAACTACCGAAATGTGAGTTTACCATCACTTTCCAGAGCATTTGGTAAAGTATGTGAAAATTTTCTTAGCAAATATCGGAAAAAGAGTTGACGTATGCAAAATATCTGATATAATTAATCTAGTGCAAAAAAATACCCAAACAGTTGTATTTAAGCACAATCTACAACTGGAGGGAGGTTAGGTGTGAGTCTATGTCAAATGTAATCGTAAAAGAAAACGAGACGTTGGATAGCGCTTTACGCAGATTTAAGCGTAGCTGTGCAAAAGCAGGCATTCAGCAGGAAATCCGCAAGAGAGAGCATTACGAGAAACCAAGCGTTCGTCGTAAAAAGAAATCTGAAGCTGCTAGAAAGCGTAAATATAATTAATGTGCTGATTTAGAGGCTGCCGCAAACATGTGGCAGCCTCTTGTCGTTGGTGGGATGAGATGACAAATAACTCTGGGAGTATAAGATGAAAAAGATATTTCGATTAATGTCCAACAGAATCGTTCTGGTGGCCCTGGTGCTATTTCTGCAGTTGTTTTGGTTTGTAGGGCTTGGATACTTTCTAAATGACCGCTACATTTACTTTAGCATGGCCATCAAGGTCATAGCTGTTCTTACCGTGCTCTGGTTAGTGAATCAAAGAATCAATCCATCTTATAAGTTGATTTGGACGATTGTAATTCTGATTTTTCCAATTATCGGAATGGTCCTTTATTTTATTATGGGAAAATCCAGGCTGGCAAAAAGATTCTGTCATGAATATGAAAGCGTACTGGAGGAACAGGGTAAAATCCTTAAGGAAAAAAGTGAGGATAGGATGGAGCTCAGGTCAAGGGATAAGTTGGCCTCTAATCAGTCAATTTATCTGAGAGATTATGCCGATTCACCTCTTTATAAGAACACTGTCACAGAATACTACCCAGTCGGTGAAGACTGGTTTGCAAAATATATAGAAGAACTAAAAAAGGCTGAGCACTATATTTTCCTGGAATACTTTATCTTAGCAGAGGGATATATGTGGGACACGGTGCGGGAGATATTAATGGATAAGGCGGCCAAAGGTGTGGATATCCGATTAATCTATGATGATTTTGGATGTATTACAACCCTGCCTCCCAGATTCTATAAAGAGCTTCAGGCAAATGGCATCAAGTGCGCTGCCTTTAACCCAATCCGCCCCTTTTTGAATATTATCCTGAATAACCGCGATCATAGAAAGATTACGGTTATCGATGGACATACCGCATTTACAGGAGGGATCAACCTGGCGGATGAATATATCAATCAGAAGGAACGATTTGGGCACTGGAAAGATTCCGGCATCTATCTATATGGGGAGGCCGTTTGGAATTTCACGGTGATGTTTCTCAGAATGTGGTCGGTAATCACCCATATGGACTGTGAATTTGAATTATTCCGACCTTATCAGTACCATGTGGATGTCTTTGAGAGTGATGGATTTGTACAGCCCTATGGGGATATTCCCATGGATAATGAGACCGTGGGTGAACATGTGTACCTGAATATCATCTCTCAGTCCGCGGATTACCTTTACATCTTTACTCCATACCTGATTCTGGACAATGAAACCATGAAGGCTCTCTGTCTCAGTGCCAAGCGGGGAGTGGATGTGCGTATCGTGACACCTGGAATTCCGGATAAGAAGATTGTGTTTTTATTGACACAATCCTATTATGAAGAATTGCTTGAGGCCGGCGTCAGAATCTACCAATATACACCTGGATTCTTACACTCCAAAAGTTTTGTGTGCGACGATGAAGTGGCGGTGGTAGGAACCATTAATCTGGATTATCGCAGTTTGTATCTGCATTTTGAATGCGGCGTCTGGCTCTATCAAACCAAATCCGTATCGCAGGTAAAGCAGGATTTTCTGGATACATTGGAAGTGTCAAGTGAGATAACCTTGGACTTCTGTAAGAATCGCAATATTGTGGTCAGAGCGGCGCAGAGTATTCTACGCCTTGTAGCTCCTCTGGTATAGGGGTTAAAGTTATATTAGGAAAAGAATTTTAAAAATGAAGATTTTTTAAAGAATTCTTAATATCGATTAAATCCAGTAGCGGACGAAAAAAAAGTATGGTATGATGGGTTCAGCAAAAAAGTATCCACATTAAGTACAAGCCTGCTAGGAGGAGCGGTTCATGTTTACAAGGACAATTTCAATTTTCGGAACGGATATGTATCACGTCCTGTTCTGGTTTTTATGTTATAGTGTGATGGGCTGGGTTGTGGAATCTATCTATATGTCAATCTGCAATAAGAAGATCACCAACCGGGGATTCATGTATGGACCTTTTTGCCCGATTTATGCTTTCGGCGCATTGATGGTATATTTTTTACTGAGGCCTTTTAGCCATAATTTAGTTTTGACGTATCTGTTGGGAAGCATCACGGCCACTGGATTTGAATTTATCATTGGATTATTGATGCAGGGATTCTTTGGTAAGGTCTGGTGGGATTATTCCAAAAAGCCTTTTAATTACCGTGGAGTCCTCTGTTTGGAAAGTACTAT
>DVNN01000148.1 GCA_018714325.1 Candidatus Pelethocola excrementipullorum | reverse complement strand
CGATGAGGATAAGGAAGTGACAATTTATCCTTATGTCGAACTTGGAATGATGGAATTCTTAAGGGAGATGCAGTGGCAGTGCTATAATAAACATCAGTTGAGTGTAGAATATGATGCAGGGGATGAGATCTTAGTTTATCGATACGGCGTGGAATCTCAGCCAAAACCAAAGGAGACACCTTTGATTTATTTTGCGGCGAACCGAAAGATAGAAAGTTACGAAGGTGACCGCGATGCATTTATCGGTCCTTACCGCAGTGAGGAGAATCCGATGGGGCTGGAAGCCGAACATTTGAGCAATACTCAGTTGAAGGGCGGGGATCCGTGTTTTGCTTTGCAGATAAAGCTTTCCCTGAAGAAAGGTGAACAGGTCAACCTGCAGATTTATCTTGGAACTGGTATGACTAAGGAGGATATCAGGCATTCTGTCAGTCGACTACGAAGGCCGGAATTTGTAAAGGAACAGCGGAGAAATCTGGATCAGGAGTGGGAGCGCTTCTTTTCCCACTTTCAATGTGAGATGGAAGACCATGATATAGAACGAATGGTCAATACCTGGAATCCATACCAGTCGCAGAGAAATTTCTTGTTTTCCAGAAATATATCATATTATGCAACCGGAACTTTCCGTGGAGTAGGGTATCGGGATACGGCTCAGGATGTGCTGGCCATGGTTCCATTTTCTTTGCAGGAAGCGAAGGAGAAGGTACGGCTGCTTTTATCCCAGCAGTATCAGGATGGGCATGTGAACCACTATTTCTTTCCGGTCGAAGGGTATGAGCCTGTGACATCAATCCATTCTGATGATCATTTGTGGAGTATTATGGCGGTTGATGCAATTGTGAAGGAAGAAGGAAATCTGTCTTTTCTAAAAGAGAAGGTTCCATTTTATGATGGGACAGAATCTGACATCTATGATCATTTGTATAGGGCTATTTATTTTACCACACAACATATGGGGAAACATGGTTTTCCGCTGATGTTGCGCTCCGATTGGAATGATGCGCTGTTCAGGGTGTGTAAGGAAGGAAAAGGGGAAAGTATCTGGACTTCCATGCAGTTTGGTACGGTCCTGCTGGAGATGACGGAACTGGCAGACCGGTTAGGGAAAGAAAAAGAAGCGGTGTGGTATCGACGGCTTTACAAGGAGCAAAAGGAGTTGGTCCATGACCTGGCATGGGATGGAAAATGGTTTCGCCGAGCGGTGATGGACAGTGGGGAATTCCTTGGCTGTGAAAGCTCTCCGGAGGCGAAAATCTGGTTAAATGCCCAGTCCTGGGCCGTGATTTCGGGGATGGGAGACCAGAAAAAGAACAGAAAGGCCATGGATTCAGTATATGAACTGTTGGATACGCCGATGGGAATTAAGAAAATCGAGCCGCCAATTGTTGAATTCCCAAGCAAGGAAGATCCACTGACTAATTATAATCCGGGAACTGGAGAGAATGGTTCGGTGTTCTGTCATGCGAATACCTGGGCGATTATTGCGGAATGTCTCCTGGGCAATGCAGATAGGGCTTACGAGTATTATGACCAGTTAATCCCGAAGCATGCGATGGAGTATGCCGGTGTGGGGAAATATAAGGCGGAACCGTATGTATATGCCTCGAATATTTTTGGGCCTGACAGCATGCAATTTGGGCTTGCCAATGTTTCCTGGCTTACAGGAACAGCCGCCTGGATGTATATTGCGGTCACACAGTATATATTGGGGATTCGGGCAGAATATGAGGGGCTTAGAATTTCACCGTGTCTATCGAAAAAGATGGGTAATGTCACGGTCTGGCGCAAGTTTCGGGGGTGCAGATATTGCATTCATATTGTTCAGGATGGGGTGGAAAAGGGATTGTTTAGAGAGGGTCAGAGATTGGAAGGGGCAGTTGTGAAGCCCGAATCACATGAAGAAGAATGTGAGGTTTATTGTTATGTTTAGCCATAAGCAACAATTTCTATTCCTGTTGTCTGCTCTTAGCAAGGAAAAATGATTTATGATATAAGTTAAAACAAAAGTGAGCGGTTTTCGTTTATCCGCTCGCTTTTGCTTGGAGAAAACCTCTCGTTTCCATGGATTACAAGTTGTAAGCCAACCAGACCCTATTATTAATCTTATAGTAGTTGCTTATGAAAATAATACTGTAGAGCGTTAGCGATATAGCTGGAAGCACCTGCACCATATTTAGTGTCAGTTATTCCTTTGGTAAGATCCCTGGAGTAAGTTTCTATTATTATATCCCAGTATCCTTCGCCCATATCTACCCCTAAATTGTTTCCATCCGAAAATTCCACTATATCATGGACAATATCTTGTATTTCTTCCGAAATAACATCTTTTGTCATATCAGAAGTTAATTTGAAGTATAAGTCATTGCTTTTTTGTAAAATCTCATCCTTATTTTCGGCAAGTGCTTTTGACTGTTCCATTAATTCAGAGAAATGCTCCAGATTATATTTCATGGCTTCTGTATATTTTTTAACACTGCCAAATTGCTTGATAGCAAGCTCAGCGACGTTGGACTCGTCATCCTTAACCTTTTGGATCAATTGATTGAAGTTTTCGATGCTTCCCCAATATTTGATAACTTCGTCTGATTTCTTGCTTTTAAATTGCTCCAATGCCTCAATATATTCAGTTAGATCAAACTCTTTAAAGCTCATACACTGCTCCCCCTTCTCTAATTTACTCAGAAGATCAATAAGTTTATCCATTCGAGTTCGCTTTAAGCAGAGTAATTTTTTTTGTTTTTTATAAGCCTCAATTTTATCAAATTCTGGATTTTCCAGAATCTCTTTAATCTCTTTTAGCTTAAAATCCAGTTCCTTAAAAAACAGGATTTGCTGTAACTTTTGCAAAGCATCATCATTGTATAAGCGGTAATCGGATGAGGTAAAATCACTTGGCTTTAAAAGACCAATCTCATCATAGTATTGCAAGGTACGCGTGCTTATACCTGTTAATTTAGCTACCTGACTTATGGTTTTCATGACTATCAGCCCCTTGTTATAATAATAAAACAATACAGAAATTTGCCGGTGAGTATTCTGTTCCGTTCCTTAGTTTCAATAATACACTATCACGTTACGTGGAAGTCAATACATTTTTTGATAGGTGTAATAAGTATAGCACTTTATAAACCAGAAGCTATTGTCAAGTTATAAACCAACTGATACAATTATGTAATTAAAAAGGGAGATAAAGAATATGGACATAGAGAAATACTGGAAATATACGTTAGGACAGAATGCAGAAGCGATGAGAAGTTATTTTGAAAAAGGCGCTGCCATTAAGTGGCATAATAGCAACGAGCACTTTAACGTTGAAGAATTTATAAGAGCAAATTGTGAATACCCTGGTAATTGGGAAGGGGAAATAGAGAGAATTGAACGTTTAGGGAATTTGATAATTACAGTTGTACATGTTTACTCCAAAGATAGTAAGCTGTCATTTCATGTAACCTCATTCATTGAAATCAGTAATGATAAAATCATATTGATTGATGAATATTGGGGTGAAGATGGAGCTGCTCCAGAGTGGAGATTGGAAAAGCATATTGGTAAGCCTATTAAGTGAAGGTAGCAAATTGCGAGTTGAACCTTTTTAGCCACCAAAGTGACGCGCGTC
>DVNN01000147.1 GCA_018714325.1 Candidatus Pelethocola excrementipullorum | reverse complement strand
AACCTTCCCTGTCCAGAGGGGAGATTCAGCTAATCGGCGCTACCACGATTGAAGAGTACCGGAAGTATATCGAGAAGGACGCAGCACTGGAACGACGTTTTCAGCCTGTGGTGGTGGAAGAACCCACGGCCGAGCAGGCACTGGAGATCTTAAAGGGGCTGCGCCCATACTATGAAAAACATCATGGGGTAATAATTACGGATGATGCGCTGGATGCAGCGGTGAAGATGAGTGTCCGTTATATCAATGACCGTTTTCTGCCGGATAAGGCGATTGACCTGATTGATGAGGCATCTTCTAAAGTTCAGTTGGGCGAATACAAGGTTCCGGAAGATATTCTGGAAAATGAAAGGACATTGAAATCCATCCTTCAAGATAAGGAAGATGCTATTAAAGCCGGAGATTTCGTTCGGGCCAGAGAATGTCAGGAACGTCAGGAAAAGGTATCTCAGGATCTGGATACGGCAAAGCAAAAGTATGACCGACGTCGTAGAAACAAGAAGCTAAAAGTGACTGAGGAGCAGATTGCCCAGGTGGTATCCGGCTGGACCAAGATTCCGGTTTCAAGAATAGAAGAGGGTGAAAGCAAACGTCTTGCACGGCTGGAGCAAACGCTTCATAAGCGGGTGGTAGGACAGGAGCAGGCAGTGAGTGCGGTGGCAAAAGCCATCAAGCGTGGCAGGATCGGACTGAAAGATCCTAACCGGCCGATCGGATCCTTTCTTTTCCTCGGCCCTACGGGTGTAGGAAAGACGGAGTTGTCCAAGGCTTTGGCGGAGGCTGTCTTCGGTTCTGAGCAGGCCATGATCCGTGTGGATATGTCGGAATACATGGAAAAACACAGCGTATCCAAATTGATTGGATCTCCTCCAGGATATGTGGGCTACGAAGAAGGTGGTCAATTATCGGAGAAAGTACGCCGCAATCCTTATAGTGTGATACTACTGGATGAGATTGAAAAAGCTCATCCCGACGTGTTCAACATTCTGCTTCAGGTGTTGGATGACGGGCATATCACTGATTCTCAAGGCAGGAAGGTCGACTTTAAACAGACCTGCATTATTATGACTTCCAACGCAGGTGCTCAGTCAATCATAGAGCCCAAAAGACTGGGATTTGGCGTTCAGGATGATGAGAAGAGAGATTACGAGCATATGAAAGAGCAGGTGATGGAAGAGGTACGGAGGATGTTTAAACCAGAATTCCTCAACCGAATCGATGATATCATCGTATTCCATGCTCTCAATAAGGAGAATATGAAGAAAATCATCAATATACTGTTGAAAGACTTGAAGGACCGTTGTAAAGAACAGATGAACATGGAACTGAGGGTCAGTGAAAAGGTAAAAGAATATCTGATCGACAGTAGTTTTGATAATAAATATGGTGCGAGACCATTGAAGCGTGCGATACAGAGCAAGATTGAAGATGCCCTGGCAGAAGAGATTCTGCTTGGCCGTGTGAAAAAGGGAGAGATTGTCAGCATTGGGATCAGTAAGAAAGAGATTACCATAAAAAGCACACCAGCCAAAGAAAAAGAGACGATTGAAAAGTAAATTAAGATACAAAGTAAAGAGGGAAAAAGCCTCTGGAAAATGGACAAATTCATTGTATGATGAAACTCATCCTTTTCCAGAGGCTTTTTCTTTTTTTGTATTTTAAAATACCTGGTTTACCTAAGAGAACTCAGGAAATTGTTTCTTTACAGTGAATAGAACTAGTGTCTTGTCACATGTAAAAAATAGTGGTATACTATGGCGAGTAGATAAAGGGTACGGATTTGCAATTCTGTAGAATGGAGGAGAACATGAAAGAAAAGTTAGATAAACTTCTGAAGCTGAAGCAGGAAAAGGATGCGGTAATCCTGGCCCATTATTATGTGCCGGATGAGGTGCAGGATATAGCAGACTACGTAGGAGATTCCTATTATCTCAGTGAGATTGCTACCAAAGTTGAGGCGCAGACCATAGTACTGTGCGGTGTGGAGTTTATGGGTGAAAGTGCGAAGATATTGAATCCGGACAAGAAAGTCTTGCTGCCCGCGGCTAATGCTGACTGTCCGATGGCCCATATGGCTGCTGTTGAGAAAATTGAAGAGATCAGAAAAGAATACGAGGATGTGGCGGTTGTCTGTTATGTGAACTCTACGGCCGAATTGAAAATGAATGCCGATGTTTGTGTAACGTCTTCCAATGCCGCAAAAATTGTAAAACAACTGCCCAATAAACATATATTTTTCATCCCCGATGAAAATCTGGGATCCTACGTTGCTGCTCAGGTGCCTGAGAAGCATATCATTTTAAATGATGGTTATTGTCATGTACATAGTAATGTCCGCAGGGAGGATATTCTAAAGGCCAAAAAAGCCCGTCCAAATGCTCAGGTTCTGGTGCATCCTGAATGTAAGGAGGAGGTAGTTGCATTGGCTGATTATGCCGGTAGTACGTCTGGAATTATAGAATATGCCACAGAAAGTGAAGCCCAAGAGTTTATTATCGGAACTGAGATGGGTGTTTTTCATGAACTGAAAAAGCGAAATCCGGGAAAAAGTTTTTACGTTGCCGGAAATCTTCAAATATGTCCAAATATGAAGAAAATTACAGTGGATAAGGTCATATCCGCGTTGGAAAACGGACAACCCGAGGTAATTCTCTCCGAAGAGGTCAGAAACCGGGCATATGCTCCGTTAAGCCGTATGTTGGAACTGGCTGGTCAATAAAATGAGGTAAGAGAAGATGGATTATGATATTATTATTGTAGGAACCGGTGTGGCAGGATGCTTCGCCGCCCTTAACCTGCCGAAGAATCAAAGGATTTTAATGATTACGAAAGCGGAGTTGGAAGAAAGTGATTCCTTTTTGGCTCAGGGAGGTATCTGTATGCTGCGTGATGAAGAGGATTACGCTCTTTATTACGAGGATACTATGCGTGCAGGACATTATGAAAACACCCCGGAATCTGTGGAGGTGATGATACGTTCCTCTCAGGAGACGATACAAGACTTAATTAGTTTTGGAGTGGAGTTTGCGAAAAAGGATGGGGAACTGACATTTACAAGGGAAGGTGCGCATTCCGCCAAAAGAATCTTATATCATGATGATGAAACTGGAAAAGAGATAACGAAAAAGCTGCTGAAGGCAGTGGAAAAGCTTGAGAATGTGACGATTCTGACCCATACGATCATGCGGGATATCTTATGTAGAGACAATACCTGCGAAGGGATTGTGATGGAGACAGCAGAAGGAAGACTTGAACTTGTCCAGGCCAAAGAGGTGATTTGGGCCTGTGGGGGAATTGGCGGCATTTATGAAAATTCCACAAATTACCCTCATCTGACAGGGGATGCCCTGGCGATAGCATTGAAACATCATATTGCTCTGATGCACGTGGATTATGTACAAATTCACCCAACAACCCTTTATTCTCTGAAGCCAGGCAGACGTTTTCTAATATCAGAATCTGTCAGGGGGGAAGGGGCTACTTTATACAACCAGCATATGGAACGTTTCGTTGATGAGCTATTGCCAAGAGACGTGGTATCGAACGCTATCTTTGAACAGATGAAAGAAGACGGCAGCGATCATGTATGGCTGTCTTTTCAGACGATTCAAGATCTGGATGTAAGGGAAAGATTCCCCAATATCTATCAGAAGTGTCTGGAAGAGGGTTATGACATAACAAAAGAATGTATACCCGTTGTACCCTCCCAGCATTATTTTATGGGTGGGGTTCAGGTGGATCTGAATAGCCAGACTACCATGAAGCATCTCTATGCCGTTGGGGAAACCAGCTGTAATGGAGTGCATGGTGCCAATCGTCTGGCCAGCAATTCCTTGTTGGAAAGTCTGGTGTTTGCGAAACGTGCTGCCCGGCATATTGAGGCCTGCGGTAAGAATCCTATAAAAAGACTTTGTACAGGGCAGAAGCTGGAAGAGATTTATAAGATTGACTGGAAAGAGTATGAGGATATAGAATCATATCAGGAAAAGTGTAAAGAGAACATATGGAATGCAATTAAGGAGGAAAAAGAACGTGGATTCAATCACAAAGACATTAAATGTGGATAATTTGCTGAGGATGGCATTACAGGAGGATATCTCCAGCGAAGATGTAACTACCAATTCAGTTATGAGAGAACATCAGTTAGGAACAGCTCAGCTAATCTGCAAAGAGGATGGAGTGGTTGCAGGGATGGACGTATTTCAGCGGGTTTTTGAATTGCTGGATGGGGAGGTTAAGGTTCAACAGTACGTAAAGGATGGCGAGTTTGTGAAAAATGGTCAGTTGCTTGCCGATGTCACAGGGGATATCCGTGCATTGCTTTCAGGGGAACGTACAG
>DVNN01000146.1 GCA_018714325.1 Candidatus Pelethocola excrementipullorum | reverse complement strand
CTGAAGAACTTACGGATGTGGTATTCTACAAAGTAGATATCGATGAGGAAATGGAGCTGGCTCAGAGATATCAGATTATGAGTGTTCCAACTCTTCTATTCCTGAAAAATGGTGAAGTGGTAAATAAGAGCGTAGGCGCTATTCCAATGGAGCAGCTGAAAGACATCATAGCTTCTATCGCATAAATAAGCGTAATATCCCCAAAAGCTGGAGACAAACTACTGTCTTCAGCTTTTCTTTTGTTAATTCCTCTCAGGATTGTAAGGATTTCCATATCAGATTTCTGATCTTAATATTTTAACTGCATCCAGCAGACTGGTAACCGTCATTACTTTCTCCGAAACTTCTTTTTCCTCTCTATTAAGCCAGATCGGATGAATTCCCGCTTCCTGGGCATACTTTACATCGCCATTTAATGAATCCCCTATATGGATTACCTCTTCTGGCTTTAGTCCCGTCTTTTCAAGAGCGAATAGAAAGATATCCTTTCTAGTTTTATAGCACTTCGCCTGTTCACTGGTGATTAGGCCACTGGTTTGCAACCTGTAATACTTCATGGCTTCTTCAACAAAACGGTCATCACTGTTAGTAATAAAATATAAGGGAATCTCCATCTCCTGTATCTGCTTTAAAAATTCCATTGTTTCTTCATAGATGGGGGGATGACTCCAGTGCTCCGCCATCATATCACATAATTCTTTGGGATCATCCTGGGCCTGGAAATGATTCAGCAAAACTTCAAAACATTTAAAAGCCGCCTCATATTGTGTACAGTAGTTACCACCATAGGATTCACTAAGAAGTTTTCCGAAACTCTTCCACCAATATTCTACTACCTGCTCTGGTGATTCAGCGTTTCCATTTTTGAACACCCGTTTTATCACCTCATAGGACTTAGGTCCATTTTCATATACAACTGTTCCATAAAAATCACAAAACAAACCACGAATCATCTTTCTCACCAACTTTCTGTCCTCTCAGTATCCTTCTCTTCTCCGTAGCTTCCTGAGATCATACCTCTTTTTGCCATTCTCCCACTCTGCCCGCTCGCACTCCGTCTCCAGCTCCAGGCCCGGGACCACCATTGAATTGCCTTCTTTATCGATTGCCACCATTACCACATAAGCCCTGTTTATCAACTCCCTATTACCATCCATTTCTTCCACATAGGTATCCACTCTGATTTCCATGGAAGTATGTCCCACATAAGTAACACATCCCACCAGCACAACCATCTGATTGATGTAAGCCGGATGTATAAACGTAAGATTATCTATCGATGCAGTGGTAACCACAATCCCACAGTGCCTTCTGCCCACGATTCCCGCCAGCACATCAATCCACTGCATCAAAACACCCCCAAATAATCTCCCATAGGGATTTAAGTGCTGCGGCATCAAAAGATGGGCCTGTTCTGTTTTGGAATCACTTACTCTTTTTTTCATATGCCCTCCTTCCCGTGTTTCATGTTTTTAATATTCTAACACGAACTTTAATAAATTAATACAGTTCATCTTGAATTACCATCTCCCGGAGGTTTTTATAGCCAAGGAAGAACTTTTCCATGCTATAAAATAAGACACCAGAAAGAGGTGGAGTAGCTAATCTTTCTGATGTCTTATTTTAAATTATTTAAGATCTGTTAGGCTATTTTTTGTTTCCTAAGAATGCATTTAAGAAATCTTTATCTCCCAACAATTGTTTTGGCGTTCCCTTATTACTTATTATCCCATTTGTCATCGTATAGGCATAATCACATACTTCCAAAGCAATGTTTGCATTCTGTTCTACAATCATTAATGTTAGACCAGTCTTATTAATCTCTAATATTGTCTCATAGATTTTTTCTACAAGGGCAGGTGCTATCCCCATGGAAGGTTCATCCAGCATTAGAAATTTGGGTTTTCCCATAAGGGCTCTGGCAATTGCCAGCATTTGTTGTTCCCCCCCCGGACAAAGTACCTGCTGTCTGAGAAATTCTTTCCTTTAATCGAGGAAATAAGTCAAAACAAAAAGTCATGTCCTCCGCTATTTCACTCTTATCCTTCCTCAAATATGCGCCCATAATCATATTTTCTTCCACAGAAAGCTTCGCAAAGATCTGCCTTCCTTCAGGGACATGACAGATTCCTTGCTTTACGATTTGCTGAGTTTTAAGTTGGGTGATGTTTTTACCCTCAAAGGAAATTAAGCTTGATATTGATGCAGGCTGAAGTCCGGATATCGCTCTCAGCAAGGTGGTCTTACCTGCACCATTGTTCCCCAACACCGCCACAATCTTCCCCTTCTCCACTTCTAAAGATATTCCCTTTAGAGCCTCTGCCAGACCATACTTAACGACCAAATTCTCAATTAACAGCATTCCTCTTCACCCCCTTACCCAAATAAGCTTCTATTACCTGAGGATTCGAGCTGACCGTATCAAAATCGCCTTCTGCAATTTTAGCACCGCTCTCCATCACCGTCACTGTATTTGAAATATCCTTAACAAAATCCATATTATGCTCTATTAATATAACCGTAATTTTGGAATCAGATATATATCGGATAATATCGGCCAATTCTAATACTTCTTTATTGTTCATACCCGCTGCCGGCTCATCTAATAGGATGATTTTAGGTTTGGCAACCAGTCCTCTTGCTATTTCAACAATTCTCCTCTTACCATATGGAAGTTCCGAAACATTTTGTTTTAAAATGTCCTTTATTTTTAGATCTTCTGATACTTTATGTACATAATCAAATATCTCTTTTTCCTGCTTTTTATATCTGCCAACATGAAGTATCGTTTCCAGTAAATTATAATCACTGTTAACATGCATCCCCAACGCTATGTTTTCTTCTATTGACATATCGTCAAATAATCTTATATTTTGAAATGTCCTTGATATCCCTTTTTTTGTTCTATCATAAGACTTATCCAAGGTTATATCCTGGCCATCAAAGATTACCTGACCTTCTTCGGGAGTATAAAATCCCGTGATAACATTAATAAAAGTTGTTTTTCCACTTCCGTTCGGGCCAATAATAGCATGTCTTTCTCCATCATAGATTTCTACGTTCATCTTATTTACAGCTACCAGGCCACTAAACTTCTTAGTGATGTTTTGTGCCTTTAAAATGATTTTTTTATCCATTTAATCTCCCGCCTTTAATTTTCATTATTGGATTTGTATTGTTTCCACGCTGAAAGCATAACAAAAATCAGCAAAGCGATACTGAAGAAGAGCAAATAATATTCTTTCAAGGCTCTCAAGGCTTCCGGCAACATATTTAAAAATACAGCTACTACAGAAGCCAGAATAGCATTAAACCCACTTACAACCGACATTGACAAGTATAAGGCAGACTCGCTGAATGTATATGCATCCGGAACAATATATCCTGTAAATACCGCGTATAAACCTCCGGCCAGCCCGGCCAAAAAGGCTGAAAATCCAAAACTCACCAGTTTGACCTTTCTAACATTAACCCCTAACATGGGAGACGCCACTTCATCATTCATAACAGAAATCATGGCCCTTCCAATTCTAGATTTTCTTACTCTGATTACCGATACAATTACAAGTATCATTATAAACATTACCAAGTAGAAAAATGGCAGTGGTTGCGAAAAGTCAATGGGACCTATTTTTAAGGAAGGGATACCCATCAGGCCAAAAGGACCGCCAGTCAAATCTTGAAGGTTAATCAATAGAATTTTAACGATTTCAAAAAAACCAATCGTAATAATTGCGAGGAACGGACCATTAAGATTGAACGCAGGAATTCCAACTAAAATACCGAATAACATTCCAACAAAACCAGCAAACAAAATCCCTATCCATGGTGATATTGGAAATCTGGTGCAGAGAATTCCAGCTGCGTAGCTTCCTATTGCATAATAGGCTACCTGCCCAAGCGATAATTGTCCTGTAAAACCAACCAGAACCACCATCCCTAATACAACAATTGCTACTAATAATCCCAGATCCAGTACCATAACCATATACTTGTTGATTATTAACGGTACAATAAGCATAGCCAGTAGCATTATATAAACAATGATATTTTTCCATCTGTTTTTTATCATACTCTTCACCTATACCTTCTTATTACTTGATGTCTTAAATATTCCTGTTGGTTTAAACAGTAAGAAAGCAATCAATAGAAGAAATGTAATTGCATTCTTATAGCTTGCAGGTAAAATCATTGATGCTATCGTTTCAATAACTCCCAAAATAATGCCTCCTACAATAGCACCTACAGGATTGCCAAACCCTCCAATTACAGTGGCCGCAAAGGCCTTGGTGCTGATACTATCGCCCATTTCAGGTATCATATACAAGACCGATGTGCTTAAAATACCTGCAACCGCAGTAATTGCCAGGCTTATTGCAAAAGAGAGACCTATAACCTTATCAACTGCAATCCCCATAAGACTAGCCGCCTCCTTATGTTCTGATGCTGCCCGCATTCCAGTTCCTAATTTGGATTTCTGTGATAAAATATACAGTAAAAAAATCAAAACAAGAGAAATTCCAAGTATCCATAATACACTCGGCATAACATTCGCACCTAATAATTTAAGCGGTTTCTGTGGAAATATTGTCATAATATTCAAGGGCTTACTCTTCCAGATCAAACGCATGAAATTTTTCATGAAAATTGACAATGCTATTGTCGCTATTAATATGTATAACTCTTTTGCATTAAATTTTCTCAAAGGTGTAAACAACACCAGGTTAACAAACAACCCTGCTGCAATCATCACTCCCACAGTAATTACAACACTTAGTAACAATGGTATCTTCCACAGTACGTATACTTGATACAATACATAGGTAGATAAGGCTAGAAATTCTCCCTGTGCTAAATTAAAAAAGCCGGCAGTATTAAACAGCAAAACGATTCCCAAAGCTGGAAGACCGTATATCAAGCCAATGGACACTCCTCCAAACAGAACTTGTACAATAATATCCATATCCCATCAACACTCCTTTCTTTCATGCATCCTCAAAAAATAGTAGTCGAAAGATTGAATTCCCATAACTAAAAATAGGGGGCCCAGACTCGCATATCAACGATACATTGTCAAGGACACCCCTGCACGTACTTACCGACTACCTTTTAGTCTTCATAATCTTCCATTTGAGGCATGGTCTTAACATAGGTCCATTCTCCAGACTTGTACTCTACCACTTTGCAGCCGTGTATCATATTTCCCCACTCATCTGTAGTATAATCTCCCTGTACACCAACGTATCCGGAAACATCCTTTAGTCCTTCGCTGATTGCCTCTCTGTCCTCTCCGACTTCTTCGATTACTTTTGCAATAATATTAACCGCATCGTAGTAGGGTGCTGCATGATCATCTGGTGTTACCCCGTATAATTCTTCATAACTCTTCACCCAGTCAACTACCACTTGTTCAGGATCGCAAGCTACAAATGCCGATGTAGCTATGACACCTTCCATATATTCATCACCAACAAGCTTTGCAAAATCAGGTGTAATAAATGCGTCTCCACCTAGAATAGGAATATCCAGACCTTGCTCTCTCATTTGTTTCAATGATTTTGCGCCTTCTACCTGAATGGAGTAATTTATGATACATTCAGCACCACTGTTTTTGACATTCATAATCTGAGCAGTAAAATCGTTATCACCTACATTATGTGTTTCATGGGCTACAACCTCTAGTCCCATGTTTTCACAGGCCCTCTTTGCTCCCTCACTTCCGCCAACTCCATACTCACTATTCGTATACCAGATGGCCACTTTCTGGTAGCCTTTCTCTTTGGCTATATTCGCTAAGGTCTCACCCACAAAATGACTTGTGGCAACAGTTCTGAAGATATATGGATTATCGCTATGTGTAATTTCTCTACTTTTACTGGAACAAACTTGAGGAACCCCTTCCTTTTTTGCCGCTTCCATAGCGGCCATCGTATTTCCACTCCAATCTGGTCCCAGAACTACCAGCGGTTCTTCCTCATCCAACAATTTTTGCATACACTGCAAGGCTACCTGCGGTTTTGATTGATCATCCAAATAAACAATCTCTATTTTTTTCCCGTTGATACCACCCTTGGCATTGATTTCATCAGCAGCCATTTGTGCTGCATTTACTTGGTAATCTCCATACATTGCAGCATCGCCCGTCAGAGATGTAACAATTTGACCAATTTTTATTACCCCGTCAGAACCTCCTTTTTCTTCAGAGGTACCCGATTTACCATTCGTGGCTGAAGCAGAATCCTCTTGATTACCACAGGCAGTCAACCCTATACACATAACCCCGGCCAGTACATATGCTACAATTTTTCTCATCCACTTACTCTTCATCATTCCTTCTCCTTTTCTCTATCGTCAATTATCGCTATCACTTATCCTTTAATATGTATACTTCTCCAGTATCTCCGTTTACTTCAACCAAATCTCCTGACTTTATCTCTGCAACTGGGTCTTTGTCTAAAGAATCCACAACCGGAATACTAATATCATAAAACTTTTCAGCTAGTATAGCTCCAGTTGCTAAAATCACCTCCGTCTTTTGATTTACCATCGCCGCAGGCGCAGTACCACATCTCGCAAGTTCTAGAATCACAGATGCCCCGACTGTAGACCCCCTTCCTTCGGGAAAAACAAATACCTTCCCTTTTATACTTTGTCCGCATAGTTCGTGATGTTCATCAATAATTATGCCGGTATTCGTATCGATTCCACCCCAGAATCCAAATACCTGGTTTGTTACAATAGCCTCCGCGCGCACAACCCCCTGATTGACAGAATGCCCTTTCATTTCCTTTCACCTCCTTTTCTTTAGATTACTCCAGTAATTGCCGATTCAATACAGGTCTTTACATCTTCAAACCTTACATCAGCTTTACATTGCATAGGTGCATAGTAAGCACATTTAGCACTATCGGTAACAATGGTTTTAAATCCCCATGTCTCTACCGGGGAAATCAACATGCAGGTTTCCACCGTTAATTTAACTCCGGCATTCTCTAGTTTTTGTTTTATTCCCATCCTTTCGGCAATCATCTCATTGGATTTTGTAGTATAAATCCAGAATTCTACTCCAGGATTAACTTTTTTCCCATCCATCAACTTGGCTATTTTCCCTATCTCATTAATTGTATAATGTGGACATCCCAGGGCAACCAGATCTACTTTGCCTTTGGATACGGTACTCATCGAATCTTTTGTTTCCTTCAAAACCATTTCATCAACAATAATCGTTCTTTCTGGAGTATTACCTCCAAATGCTATTGCTTTTGTAGGAGCTTCCGGTGTAATTCCTACAATATGTAACAATGCAACAGATCCGCTGGCTGCTGCTCCGGCCAAAAGGCTTTTTAGCTGTTCAATACTAGGACTACCTTTCATTCCATCCAAAACACCGATTTTACTTCCCAGAATTTTTCCGAGATAAAATCCTAATATTGGATATTCCGAGTCTTCTAACTCTCTTCCTTCTAGGTTTAGCTGGATCTCTACTTCCCCCCATCTATTTTCATCTCGATGTAATCCGTAGTCCATAGTTCTCCCAGTTAGGCCTATACAGATATCAATAACGGCTGTCTCACGATTACTTCGTGCGCCCAATACAGAGTTGATAAATGCTACCGCACTACTCTCTGTCCACCCAACATGTTCACCTTTTTGAGGCAAATTCCCCTCAAGATAGGGTGTACAAGTCCATACTGGTATAGCTCCCATTTTCTTGTAAGCATCAACCACACGTAGCTGCTGCTCCTTATATTTTTGTGGGGTCTTAAAATAATCAGGATTCTGTGTGTCCATTCCGCAAGGATCTAAAGTAGTAGGTATTACAAATTTTCCATTTAAACTGGCAAATCTTTCACAGACCTCAACTCCGGCATCAAATATACTCTTATACATGGCTAATACAATATGAGCACTTTTGACTGGAATTAACCGCACCGCCCCACACGCCTCTCCCACCCGTGTTAGAATCTCCATGGCAAGCTTCACTGCTTCTCCTTTGCTTCCTGCCAACATTTCCTGTTCATCTTTTGTTAACTCCATAAATCTTTTCCTCCTTTATTTTATGTTTTTCTAATAGCTGAACCCATAAGTCTAATTCGCTACGCACTTTGTGCTCTCGCAATATATTTGTTATCTCGTCTCTCTAATTACGTAATATTTCTCTTTCTTCTATTGCGTCAGTCTCATTATTACGTAACGTTCTTTGCTTTTGTTTTTTAATTATAACATCATGTTACTCTAATTTCAATCACTATTTTAGTTTATTTTTATATTTATTCAATTGTTTTCAATATGTTTTTGTCTTAATTGTATATTTTTGTGTAATTCCACTATATTCCAACCTATTTTTTTGGTATTCATTTTATTGACTTTTTCGCATTTTCATTATAATATCAAACTATATAACGTAACTGTTACTCAACACTATAGGAGGAATGATATGGAAGACAACTTAATTTTCAGAGGAGAATCATACTGGCCTCCGCATATACTAGATGGCTTAGTATCTGTTGTCTATAATGGACAGAAATACAACTCTTACACCAGCAATGCAATAAATTTATACGAATCCCTTAGACAGAGCGCCTTTCATTTTCCTGATAAATGTTGCATCATTGATGACTCTGGATCATCCTATACTTTTCGTCAATTTTTAGAGCTGGTGGACAATTTTTCAAACATTTTATTTCATCAATACCATGTAAGCAAGGGGGCACACGTAGCTCTATTAATGTATAACAGCATTGAGTTTTGCGTTTCTTTTTATGCAATCATAAAACTTAGAGGGGTTGCCATTCCATTACCTACTAAATACAGAAAAAATGAAATTTTTTCACTCATAGAAAAATCAGCACTAGAGGGTTTAATATGTGATAAAGAATTTTATGAATGGTTCGATCATGATTTTGATGCAAGACCCTATTTTCTACTAAAAGTAGACAGCGGCTCTCATTTGTACAGCCTTCCAAAGTCAAGGGAACGACAAGCTCCTAATCCGACCCCAGCTTCAGAAGATGTTGCTGTAATAATGTTTACTTCCGGAACAACATCACAAAGCAAAGGCGTAATGATGTCAAACTTTAACATCATGCATGCCTTGAATGTCTACCAGAGAATTTTCGAGATATCACCCAATGACAAAACGATGATACCTATCCCCATTTACCATGTAACCGGTTTGATTGCTTTACTAGGTCTTTTTATTTTCGCAGGTGGATGCATACATTTGCATCGCACTTTTAACGCAAACCGTATTCTTTCAGATGTGAAAAACCACTCCATAACATTTCTTCATGGCTCTCCTACTGTTTTTTCACTTCTCCTTGACTATAAAGATGAATACCCTCGGCTTCCATCATTACGCATCCTGGCTTGTGGCAGCGCCAACATGCCCCGTAAGAAAATCCGTGATTTACATATATGGCTTCCTACAATGAAATTTCACACTGTTTACGGATTGACAGAAACCGCATCTCCAGCCACAATATTTCCGGATGATGCGGCAATCAGCCCACATATTGGTTCATCTGGCCACCCAATACCGGGAACCAGCTTTAAAATCTGCGATGAAAAAGGAACCCCTATAAACGCCGAAACTATAGGTTCTATCTATTTAAGCGGGACTGTTGTTCTTCCCAATTATTTTAATTACGAAGCGGACACACTGAAGGATGGCTGGTTGGACACCGGAGACTTGGGTTATTTCGATAAAGAGGGATATCTTTATATCGTAGACAGAAAAAAAGATATGATCAACAGAGGCGGGGAAAAGATCTGGAGCTTTGATGTGGAAAATGCCTTGTATAGCATTCCGGGTATTGAAGAGGCAGCTGTTGTTGGAATCCCAGACGAAAAATACGGAGAAGTGCCAGCAGCACTAGTCACAATCGAAAAAAGTTCGATGCTAACCCAAACTCGAATTCAGAATATACTAAAAGGAAAACTTGCTAACTTTCAAATACCTGTAAAAATCCTTATAGTAGACAATCTGCCATTCACACCGAATTCAAAAGTTGACAAACGTTATATTCGTCAATTACTTTTAAAAAATTCATAACATTACGGAGGATATTAACCATGAAAAAACCAGTATTTCTAACAGGCTCAGAAGCTGCCCTATTAATTAAAGACAATAGTACAATTTCAACAATCGGCATGACCTTGATTTCTGCGTCAGAAACAATCTTAAAGGCAATTGAAAAACGTTTTTTAGAAACCGGAAGCCCCAACAACCTGACCTTGGTTCATTCCTGTGGACAGAGTGACCGCGACCGCGGTATTCAACATTTCGCTCACGAAAAGATGCTGTCCAGAATTATCGGCGGACACTGGGGGCTGCAGCCCAGAATGATGGAATTGATTTCTTCTAACAAAATCCTCTCCTACTGTATCCCCCAGGGTCAGTTTGCGCAGTTGTACCGGTCCATGGCGGGAGGTGAGCCCGGCAAAATAACCAAGGTGGGACTCGGAACATATATAGACCCCCGGATAGAAGGCGGTAAGATGAACGAGATTACAAAATCAGCCCCTGACATAGTAGATGTAATAACCATTGATGGGGAAGAATACATGCGTTATAAGCCCATTCCTTTGGATTACGTGATTATTCGCGGAACCTATGTGGATGAGCTGGGCAATCTTACCACAGATGAAGAGGCCATGCAACTGGAAGTATTCCCCGCCGTAATGGCATGCAAAAAATTTGGCGGTACGGTCATAGCCCAGGCAAAATATAAGGTAAAAAGCGGCAGCCTGCACTGTAAGCGTGTTACTGTGCCAGGTGTTTTTATAGATGCGGTGGTCATCTGCCCTGACCCCGAAGAAGATCATCGCCAAACCCACAGTTTTTATTTTGATCCGGCATATTGCGGTGATATCAAAGTACCAGTTTCAGATGATGATACGCTTCCTCTTACCAACCGTAAACTAATTGGCCGCCGTGCCCTGATGGAAATTACCCCAAATGATATATTGAACGTGGGAACCGGAATTCCCAACGATGTTGTGGGGCCCATCATTACAGAAGAGGGCATCGCCAATGAGGTTACACTAACTGTAGAATCTGGTATCTATGGCGGCATTCCCATGGGAGGCGTAGACTTTGGAATTGCCAAGAATCAATTTGCCCTCATTCGGCACGATGATCAGTTTGATTATTATAACGGCGCGGGAGTGGACATTACTTTTATGGGTGCTGGACAGGTAGACCCCCAGGGCAATGTCAATGCCACCAAACTTGGCTCCCTGCCCACCGGGGCAGGTGGATTTATCGATATCACCACCAATGCCAGACACGTGGTATTCTGTTCCACCTTTACGGGCAAGGGGCTGATCTGTTCTTTTCAAAATAACAAACTGCACATCGAACAAGAGGGCGCCCTCATAAAATTCGTTAAAAGCGTGGACCAAATTTCTTACAACGGCAATCACGCACGAACCAAGGGTCAGAAGATGCACTATATTACAGAACGGGCTGTATTCGAATTACAGAAAGATGGTCTGGTACTTACGGAAATCGCACCTGGTGTTGATTTACAGACCCAGATTCTGGATCTGATGGAATTCCAGCCTATCATCAGCCCCGATCTGAAAGAAATGGATCCCTGCCTCTTTCTTATGGATGGCCCCTTTGGTTTAAAAAAGATGTTAAAAGCAAAATCAAATAATATATGTTAATCAAAAATCAGGAGGTAGAAAAGTCATGAGATTAAACAACAAAACCGCAGTAGTAACAGGTGCAGGCCGTGGTCTGGGGAAGGGTATTGCGAAAAAACTCGCAGAAGAGGGTGCTCATGTAATCGTTGCAGATATGGCTTCCGCAGAAGAAGCA
The DNA here is from genome assembly GCA_018714325.1 of Candidatus Pelethocola excrementipullorum. Lineage (GTDB taxonomy): Bacteria > Bacillota > Clostridia > Lachnospirales > Lachnospiraceae > Novisyntrophococcus > Novisyntrophococcus excrementipullorum. Next base: position 3,900 of record DVNN01000146.1, on the reverse strand, counting down.
GTATCAGAGATTGTGGCAGCAGGAGGATCCGCATGTGCATTTAAAGCAGATGTCTCGAATCAGAACGAAGTTCAGGCCCTGGTGCAGTTTGCCGTTGAAACGTACGGCACCCTGGATATCATGGTCAACAACGCGGGCATCAACCGGGACGGTATGCTTCACAAAATGTCGGTTGAAAATTGGGATCTTGTCATCGCCATTGATCTGACCGGAACTTTTTACGGAACCCAGGAAGCACTGAAACATATGAGATCCAAAAATTACGGAAGAATCATCAATATCTCCTCCGGCAGTTGGCTGGGAAACATCGGCCAGGCAAATTATGCCGCTGCAAAAGCCGGAGTAGTAGGGCTTACTAAGACTGCCGCAAGAGAAAACGCCCGCAAAGGTATTACCTGTAATGCCATCTGCCCAGGATTTATCGAGACCGATATGACGTTAAAGTTAAAGGAAGTCAACGAGGGGGCTGCATGGGATCATATGATGCAGAAAATACCGATGGGATATGCCGGAAAGCCTTCCGATGTAGGCAATTTAGTTGCATTTCTGGCATCTGACGAAGCATCCTACATAACTTCTGAAGTCATCAACGTGGGCGGCGGAATGATTGTTTAAACTGAGGTTAACAACTAATGAAAATTTCAAGCATTTTATATGGAGGTCATACATGAACAAGTTAAAAGAAGTAGTGGTTATAAGCGGTGTCCGCCTGCCAGTAGGTTCCTATGGCGGCAGTCTGAAGGATATCTCCGCCATCGACATGGGAGCAATGGTTGTTTCGGAAGCGGTGAAACGTGCTGGAATTAAACCTGAAGATGTTAACGAAGTGATTGTCGGCCAAGTGGGTCAAATTGCAGAAAATGGATTTTCCGCCAGAGCCATAGGATTAAAAGCGGGTATGCCCAAAGAGTGCACCGCCTATTCCGTAAACCGCCAATGTGGTTCAGGACTTCAGGCCATCGCCGATGGGGTAATGGAGATTCAGACTGGATTTGCGGATATAGTGGTAGCAGCCGGCGTTGAGAACATCTCCCAACTGCCCTATTATGTAAAAGAAGCCCGATGGGGCGCACGCATGGGGCATAAGAACTTTGAGGACGGTGTCATCGATATCCTGACCTGGCCCCTGGATGGCAAGCACAATGGTGTGACAGCAGAGAATGTCGCTTCTACCTATCACGTGACCAGGGAAGAACAGGATGCCTTTGCGTTGCAGTCACAGCAAAGGGCCTGTGCCGCCGTAAAAGCAGGTATTTTCAAGGACGAGATCCTGCCTGTGGAACTAAAAGATAGAAAAGGTAAGGTTACAGTTTTCGATACCGATGAAGGACCCCGGGATGGGTTGACTATGGAAAAACTGGCAAAATTACGTCCATGCTTTGTAGAGGGAGGAACCGTGACCGCCGCAAACTCTTCCAGCCTGAATGACGGAGCCGCTGCTGTGGTATTAATGTCACGGGAAAAGGCAGAAGAATTGGAAGTCATTCCAAAGCTCGCTATCAAGGGCTATGCCATAACCGGTTTTCACGCTGAGTTAATGGGATACGCCCCAAAATTCTCCAGTGAAAAACTGGCAGCAAAGTTGGGAATCAACCTGAAAGATATTGACATGTTTGAGATCAATGAGGCTTTTGCAAGCCAGGCCTATGCTGTTTCCAGAGATCTTGGGCTGGATCAGGATAAAGTGAATATATACGGCGGCGGAATCTCCATCGGCCACCCAATCGGTGCCACCGGTTGTATACTGGCCGTTAAAGTATTATATGAATTGATGCATACCAGCAAGAAAGATGCTATGATTTCCATGTGTATCGGAGGGGGACAGGGTATCTCCATGTATTTTACAAAATGTTAACATCAGGTTTCAAGATATGATAATATAGATCAAGCTGATACAGAGACGGATTTGCTCGTTAATAATTGCAATTATGCCGTCTCTGTTTACATTTTTAACCATTACATGATATAATTAACAGTATCTAATAATATTTCTCCTTTTATGACGGGAATAGTCATTCCTTTGATAGGCATGAAGTATAAGACGATATATCTAATAACACTTTAATTTTTATACAATAAAATCTATTGGAGAAATCCTATGAAAAAGAAAAAATACACAATTACGGACATATCAGAAATGATGAGCGTCTCCCGGGCAACGGTATCTCGTGCTATAAGCGGGGCTCCCGGTGTCAGCATGGAACTTCGTAATAAGATACTAAAGTTTGTCGACGAAATCGGTTATCAGCCTAATTCGACAGCCAGAGGACCGGGTACGGAAAAACTAAATATTATCGCTTTAATTCTGGGAGATATGCGCAATCCATTTTATGCAGATTTAGCGTTTGAGATTCAACAGCAATTGAAAGAATATCAATATATGGTAATGATTTTCAATAGCGAATATGATGCTGCCAGGGAATTAGAATTCATTCTGATCGCAGAGCAATTTCACTTCGCCGGTTTGATTCTAATCACTGCACAAAATCAGGAACTATCTAATAAAATAAAACAACTCTCCATGCCCACGGTATTGGTAAACCGGATTTTGCCAGAATATGAAGGCGACTCCGTTCTTACCGACAATTTCCAGGCCGGATACGAAGCCACATTACATTTGATTGAGTTGGGTCACAAAGAGATTGGCTTTATAACAGGCCAGACATCATCTTCTGCCGCCAATCAGCGTTTTGATGGTTACCGGCAGGCTCTGCGCAACTTTTCCCTGCCATTCAGCGAAAAGTACATTTTGCATAGCGACCTGAAGATGGAGACCGGGTATCAACTTTCCAAAGAGTTTCTGGCTATGGAACACCTCCCCTCGGCGATGTTGTCCGTCAACGACATGACTGCTATCGGTTTTATGGACGGATGTAAAGAAGCCGGAATACGTTTTCCGGAAGACCTCTCTTTAGTTAGCTTTGATGACATATCCTTTTCAGATTTGCATGCGATACAACTGACCACGGTAAGCCAGCATGCCAGTGAGATGGGCAGTGAGGCTGTTCGTTTAATACTAAAACAACTTAAACATCCAAATTCCAAACCCGAGCGCATCATCATGAAACCAACCTTGATAATCAGAGGTACTTCAGGTCCTTTTTCCTCGGAAAATTGATCATATATGGCTAAAAACACTTCGCACTGTTTTATCTATATTCTTTCCTAAAAATGGGGACAGCAAATTCACAAAGCTGACCCCATTTTTATTTCTTTAACTTGTTCCACAAAAATTCCAATCCGTGGTTTACTGGGGCATAAAAAAATGCCACCCTTATCTATCAGGGGTGGCTACATCTTAGGTACTCCTATTTATAATAAAAATATCACTAATTTTTGGGATAACTATCTACATTTAAGCTTGCGGATGATCCTTCCATCTGCTAAAATCAATTTATGGTGCTGCCAGTTTATGGTGAGCGGTCGGCCCTCCACCAGAGGGACTGTTAACCTCTGTTTACATAGAAATCCTTTTGGAAATCTTGTCAAAGGAGGGAAATTGCGATGGTGACTTATTCTGATTTGTTTCAGTTTGTAGTAATGCTTGTTGCAGTTATTGGTTTTGTTTATAACACCACCAAAAGAAAATGACCGCCCCTAGGCAAAGGTATGCGGTCAATTTCTTAATCTAATATCTTGGGCCGGCCATTAATCTGGCAGCATCTGTTTTCTATAATTATATTATCAGAATAATGTAAAAATGTCAAATCCAATATACATCTAATTTAATTAGTTCCGTCTCTCCATTCGTCTTTCCTCACCTGTTCAATACATAAAACACCCGAAAGTCCTAAGTCTTTCGGGTGTTTTTTCGCTTGAACACATATACACACTTGCGTTGTAAATTATATTTTAATCTCTTTTATAATCGGTTAGATTACTGGATAACAGTAGCAACAC
>DVNN01000145.1 GCA_018714325.1 Candidatus Pelethocola excrementipullorum | reverse complement strand
AATACCTTAGTCTAAATTATACCATAAATAAAGTAGAAAACCTTGATTTTCTTACGGAATGTATGAGGGCTTCTGAAAAATGTCGTGGTCATATCACTGAATTATTTCTTTGGAGGGCTGACAGGTGCCTCCGGTATACCAGAAGTGGCCTGGATCCTATAATTAGCAGGCGAAAGCCCCATGAGTTTTTTAAATGCCCGGGAAAAGGAAAATGGATTGTCATACCCCACTTGCCCAGCAATTTGATTAACACATAGGGAAGATTCTTCGAGTAGTTCACAGGCTATCATCAAACGATAATTGGTGATGTAAGCCGTAGGTGAAATCTTTAAGTGTTTTTTGAAAATTCGGGAGAAGTATTTTCTATCTAAATATAGATAACCTGCGATTTCACCCACCGAGATTTCCTTTGCGTAGTTAGCCTGTATGTACTTGAGCGCTTCTTTCACATGCATGGACGGGTAAGGCATCTTATGTTTTGCAGACGGTTCATTTGGTGTGATAAGAATTGCGGAAAGGATGGTGTATAAAAGGCTGATGAACTTCATGTCTTTAGCAGGATCTGAAGATTTCACAGCCATTAAATTAGCAAAAGCTTCTTCCATTTCTTTTTGATTGAAATGATCAATTACAATGTTCTCCCGGCATCCCCCTGCCCGCTTTAGATAGTATTCCGCATTGGTGCCTTCGAAGGCTACCCAGGAATATTCCCAGGGATTCTGTCCATCGGCTTCATAATAGACTACTTGATCAGGATAAAAGATGAAGCACTGTCGTGCATAAACGTGATATTCCTTTGTGTCTGTACGAATCAGACCTTCCCCTTTATGTACATAGTGAACTTTGTAAAGATTTTTTGTGCCGGAACCCCAGTATTTATGAGGCTGGCATTGTTCTCTGCCATAGAAAACCAACTCCAATTCTGAATTTCTTATGATACTAGCGGATGAATTCCAGATGGAAGGGTCAAAAAAAGCCGCTGGCAGTCCGTTCCATTTTTCATTTCGTGTTTTCTGTTCCATATTTTCCCCCTATCAGTATGAAACTGAGACCATAATAACATGGCACCTCATGTGAGTTATATAGAAGAAATCTCTTATGGTTTTGCAATAGCCATCCTTTCCCCTGTGTTCTCAGTATACCATCCCAAGTGGATTTTCAAAGCCCCTAAAAAATAGAAAATAATTAAGGAGACATACGGTTATGCAAAGGGGTCTTCAGGATATGGGACTGAGCATCAAAAACCGATATAATGAGCATTAGTTGGCGGGTGTAGGCCGATGAAAATTAAAAACTGATGGTTATTATGGGAGGGCTGTTTATGTTTGAGGTAAACAAAAGACTACGGTTATTAAGTGAAAAGATCAAGGAAGGAAAGCCGGTTATTGGGTGCTTTGTTCTGCTCAATGATCCTTCTATCAGCGAAATTGTAGGGATGGCCGGATGCGATTTTGTATGGATTGATGCTGAGCATGGGATGCTCGGCAGAGCCGAGATTAAGCACCATATTGTATATGCTCAAAGTACGGGAGCATGTGCGTTTGTACGAGTTCCTGGTGTTGATCCTGATCAGATTAAGTGTATTCTGGATTGCGGACCCGATGCAATTATTTTCCCCAATATTGCAAACCGAAAAATGGCAGAGGAGGCGGTAGCAGCATGTACATATCCCTCGGAAGGGGGAGTGAGGGGAGTAGGACCTGGACGGATCATTGATTACGGCATTTACTCGGAGGCGGAGTACCTTAAGAAGGGCAAGGATTATATCTGGAAGATTTTCCAGATTGAAAGCATTGAGGGCGTGCAAAACATGGAAGAAATCGCAAAAGTTTCTGGAATTCACTCTTTATTCATCGGGCCTGCCGATCTGGGCATGTCTATGAGAGCAGCTGGAGTTCTTGATGAGGAAATTGATGAAAGAGTGGAGGCGGCCCAGCTCCGATGTGGAGAAATAGCAAAGAAAAATAGCATATATGCAGGCTCCTGTGCCGGACCTACGAAAGAATCCTGCCAGATACTAATGGACCGTGGCATACAGTGGATGACCATCGCCCAGGATTTACGTCTATTAAGCTGCGGACTAGGTGATGCAGTTCGGAAGATACGCAGCTAACAAGTCGTATAACTTCCATATACCTTAGAATGACTTGAAAGGATAAAAATAAATGACTTACATACCTATAAAAGAACGTTATGATAACATGACCTACCGGCGATGTGGCAACAGCGGAGTGTTGTTTCCGTTTATTTCTCTGGGATTGTGGCACAATTTTGGGAATATTACCCCCTTTGGTATACAACAAAGTCTTTTGCGCACTGCTTTTGACAATGGTATTACACATTTTGATTTGGCTAATAATTATGGTCCTCCATATGGGGAAGCAGAAGTCAATTTCGGAATCCACATGGACCGCGACTGGCATACCCACCGGGATGAACTGATTATATCAACCAAAGCTGGCTATGATATGTGGGATGGGCCTTATGGGGATCATGGAAGTAAGAAGTATCTGACTGCCTCTCTTGACCAGTCTTTAAAAAGGATGCATTTGGATTATGTGGATATCTTCTATCATCATCGGCCGGATCCAGATACCCCCGTCGAGGAATCTATGGAGGCATTGGAACAGATTGTCCGCAGTGGAAAGGCGTTGTATGTGGGGATTTCTAATTATGATGAACCGGAACAGACACAAAAGGCCATTGAAGTTTTGAAGTCCAAAGGCATTCCGATGCTGATTCATCAGACTAATTACTCCATGTTCAATCCAAGGCTTGAGCATGGACTCGGAGAGGTGCTACATGATGAGGGGGTAGGTTGTATTGCGTTTGCTCCTTTGCAGAATGGGCTGTTGACCGATAAATATATCCATGGTATTCCTGGGAATTCCCACGCGGTCAATGATCCCCGGTATTTGAAGCCAGGGGATATTACTCCTGAAAAGGTAGGGAAGGTGAGTAAGCTTAATGAATTGGCCAGTGAACGTGGTCAGACTCTTGCCCAGATGGCGCTTGCATGGGTTTTGCGGGATGACTTAGTCACCTCTGCGCTGATAGGTGCGAGCCGGCCGGAACAGATTGTGGAAAACGTGGGGGCACTTGAAGCGGGACCATTGTCCGAAGGGGAAATCATCCGGATTGAAGAAATATTAAAAAAGTAAAACATAGGGTTTCGGATGGGGTTTTGCAAGGGTAACAATAAAAAATTAAATATACATACGAGGAGGTTACGTATGAAAAGAAAGGGCTTAGCAAGAAGAGCGGTAGCTGTTGGGGTAGCGTTAAGTATGATATTCACTTTATCTGCCTGCGGCAAAGGAGAGCAGGATAAGTCAGTATCAAAATCGGCAAGCAATTCTGAAGCCGTAAAAACCGGGGAAGGAAAAGTACTCACTGTCTGGATTGGTAAAACCTTTAATCCGGACGCTGATGATCGGTTGGCAGAACGATTTAAATCTTTTGCAGAGGTGGATGACCGTGTTTCTGAGGTGAAAGTTGAGACCTTTCCCGGCAGTGAGGGACAGGTAAAATGGAATGCGGCTATAGAATCGGGGAATGTGCCCGATGTATCATTTCTTGTAGCAGCACCCTACGCAAATTTCTCAGAGATGGGGCTGTTGGAGGATTTAAGTGATGTGATAGGCGATATAGAGAAAAATTTGGGATCGTTATATCCTGCTGTAAAAAAAGATATGACAACAAGCGACGGATCCATCTATGGTGTGCCTCTTTGTAACGCTTCTACAATGCTGCATTATCGTACGGATCTTTTTGAAAAGGCCGGCATAGCGGCTCCCCCTACTAGCTGGGAAGAGATGGAAGAAGTGTGTGAAAAACTTTCAAAGGTATGTGATGATGGAGTTTCTCCCTTCGGGCATGTGATTTCTGCATCGGATGACAGTGAAAGCCATAACCTTTGGATTTTGCGTTCCTTCGG
>DVNN01000144.1 GCA_018714325.1 Candidatus Pelethocola excrementipullorum | reverse complement strand
GTTCTACCTCTTCCCGTGAGCATGCTCTGGGGTTCGTACCAGTGCATGAATCGTTGACTGCTGCCTCCACCATATCAGGCAGTGCAGCCAGAAATGCTTCTTTCTGGATTCCCAATCCCTGAATTGTTGAGGGAATACTTAACTTTTCAACAAATGTTTTCACCGTACGGATCAGATTCAGTCCGCTTTGTCTGATGCTGGATGCATCAACGTGAATCAATCTGGCAATCTTAGCATAGGACTTGGCTACATCGGTCAGATGATCAAAACAACCTGCATTGTATGCAATCACATAGGGCAGCAACACCGCGTTGGCTCTCCCATGAGGGATATGAAAATGCGCTCCCAGAGCATGAGCCATTCCATGGTTTAGTCCCAGTCCCGCATTACTAAATGCCAGCCCCGCCAAGCAGGAGGCATTATGCATCGCCTGTCTGGCTTCCAGATTATCGGGTTCTTTATAGACTTTCATCAGATTACTGCGAACTAATTTTATGGCTTTTTCCGCAGCGGCATCCGTAAAATCATTGGCATCCACTGAAACCAGAGCTTCCATTGCATGTGTGAGCACATCCATGCCGGTGTCCGCGGTTATGGCCGGAGGAACCGTGAGGGTCAGATGAGCATCTAAAATCGCATAGTCTGGCAGGATGCTATCATCAATCAATGGGTATTTTATTGCTTTTTCTGTGTCTGTTATTACCGAAAACTTAGTCACTTCTGAACCGGTACCGCTGGTAGTAGGAATTGCAACAAATATACAATCCTCCATATATTTTTGCAATTTCGCAAAATAAACCATCGCCTTACCTGCGTCAATGGCTGAACCCCCTCCAAAGGCAACTACCATATCAGGTTCTATCTCCCTGATTCTAGATATTCCTTTTGCAATTAACTCCGTACCGGGATCCGGTTTGACTTCTGAAAACACCTCATATTGAATCTTTAATTGTTCTAGTTCATCCGTTATATAGCGAATGGTATTGCTTTGTACGATAAAAGGATCACACACGATGAAAACCTTACTGGCTCCACAGAACAACTCCGCAATGTGCTGATCTCCTATCATAATTTTGTTGACACTTTGAAAACTCTCCATCAAAACCTCCCATCTTTTTTCTACGGCAGTATGCTTTATCACACGGCAAATCTTACTGTTTTTCGAAAATCCTTTGCATTTTCCCGAAAAAAAGGTCCCAATTCCATCAAGGAATTGAGACCATACACCGTATCTCTCTTTTGACAGCTTCACTGCCGTCACTATATTACGCATTATAGCATCATTAAAATCTCAAGTCAATATTCAAAAACTATTTGCGATGTTATCTCCAGATAATATCAGCTTCTTTCCTGGGAGCCGTTCTTTTGTAAGTGACTGCGGGATAGCCCATCAGCATACAACAGGACACGGACTTATCCCCGATTCCCAGCCATTCACGAAGGGTGGGACTGGCCGAAATCATCCGCATAGTATATCCACTGTACAAGACTCCTGCACCTTCTGCAACCGCCATATTTTCGATATTGGCCGCCGCCAGCCCTCCATCCCAGGGATTATCCGTGGCAATCACCAGGAATGCCGGGGTGTTGAAGAAGAAATTGTCATTGGCCGGGTCCTTTTGCCACCAACGGTAGAATGCATGGAATACTTTTGCATATTCCGGCGTCTTCTCCTGTAAAGATTCAATAACTCCGGGCATTTCCTTCCATACCAGAGCCTTGAATTCCTCCAGCCTCTCCTGTACGAATACGAATGTACTTCCTTGAAGATTTTTTGCGGTGGCAGAATAGCGTCCTGCATTCAGGATTCTTTCTACAACCTCAGCCTCAAACTTTTGATCCTTAAAATTCCGAATACTTCTTCGGAACTTTACCGCATGTAAAAACTTCTCTGGTTCTAAGGTAAAGGATTCTTTTTGATATTCTTCCACATCCTCCATGTCATATTCCGGAATAGATACTGCCGCAACAGGACAGACAGCCACACAATGTCCACATTGGATACAGGAGCGGTAATACACCGCCTTTCCCTCCTCCATCTTAATTGCGCGTCCAGGGCAATCTTCTTTACAAGCTTCACATCCTATACAACGTTCTTGATCGATAACAACCATAACCTCTTCCCTTTCCCTTTGTTTTTATTTTATACCAGAGTTAGGCAGCAAGGATAATCCTGCTGCCTGGTGAATCTTAGATTCTTAAATCTTTACTGCCGGCACTGCAATCTTTGCACCAGTGGCAGCATCTGCTCCAAAATTAAAGCTTGGCGCCTTATCATAATTATATTGGTATCCATAGTTCGCAGGCTTGTATCTTTCGATGGCCTTATAGACACTTTCAATGGCTATGCAGAAGTCTTCCGCATTCTCATAGGGTTCACTTTGAAAGTAAAGCATCTGGCAATTCTCCAGTTCCGCAATCTCATAACCATCCGGAACCCTGGCATTATAGTCCAGCGGTACCTCTACTCCTGCGGCCACGCTGGAATATCCTTCTTTTATCAGGCACTTGGGCAATTCTATCAATGCCGCTACATCAAATTTTTCAGGTATGCTGTTCAATAATCCTTCCCATTCACACCCCATCTCCTGGCAATAAGAAAAATACTCTTCTGCTTTTCGAGAGCGTTGAAAAATCAGTTTCCTTTTGGGACGTTCTACGGGTGTCACGGTGCACATAATTATTTCATTGGTCATAAATTCTTCCTCCATATGTTTCACTAATGCTTGATAGTGGCTCACAGGATATGGAACAAACAGAGGAATGGCAATTGGCCTCTTCCTATATTCTGCAGGTGATATCTGAAAGCGGCTCTCGAAGGCTCTGGTAAATCCTTCATGAGATAGAAAACGGCTGTCCAGCGCAATATCCAAAACAGTATTTCTTGTCTCCAGCAGCCGGCCGGCTCCTTCGGTCAGGCAGATTGATTTCACATAACTTTGTGGTGTTCTGCCCACCAATTCCTTAAAAACCCGATCCCCATGGCGGCGGGAGTATCCAACTGCTTCATATACCCCATCCAGATTGAAATCCTCATCATTGATGTGCTCGCCGATATATTCCTGCATCCTTTGTACAACTTCTGTTTTGTCCATTCCCTTACTCCTTAAATTTATCATAGAGAGAATAATTATTCTTGACCATTTTGGACATAAACACCCTGCTCAAAAAACCTTACTTTTTTCTACTTCTCATATATTTCTGAGATCGATGTTATCACAGGTTTCCCTTCCCTGTCTAACAGAGGGCATAATCCACCTGAATTACCGGCAGCATGGTAAATGTAATTAACTCCAGTCGTCTTATCCACCCAAATCTCCGTAACATTCATCGCCCCCTGGACATAGGTTCTTATAAATCTTTTATCATCTTTCACTTGATTAGCCCTCCTATTTCATGACTTATTGATCCATTACGTATTGATTTATAAACCATAGTTTACAGTGTAATGATGATGCCGTTTATATTTGCATCTTTTACCCTAGTATAGCACCATCCATTACATTTCACCAGTAAAAAAGGCAACTCAGCCTGGTTATAAGCTGCTTGCCTCTTTTATGTCTTATGCCTATCTTATTTTTTCACAAGGTGAACTGCAAATCCACCAATTTCTTCCTTCATATATACAGCAATCATCTTTTCTTCTTTATATTTGGCCGTTTCCATATCAAATGCAACACCCTGTCCCTGAAGATATTCCACTGCCTTTGCCACATCCGTTGTTCCAATTGCAATATGGCCGTTCTTTCCAAGATATGGTGTTTTCATGGCTTCTATCGCCGTGCCTGCAAAAACTGAGCTATTGCCCACTTTCTTGGTAAAACCAAATATTTGATAAAATCTTCCTGCTACATCACAAGCCTCTTCTTCATTTTCACAGTTAATCCCCACATGACGGAGTTCAAATCCTAATTCCTCTAACTGACTCATCCTAAGTCCTCCTGACTCTATGTATATTATTAATACTATACTCCATCAGGCTTTAAAAAACAACCCTTTTGACTGGCTCCACCCGGCTGCTCCTCAGCTTTATCAGGTCTGGACATCTCGTCAAGTATCTTCCTCATCCGCAGGTTGGTATCCATTAAATCACAGCGCCAGTCTTTGCTTCCCTGGTACCAGAATTCCGTAACATACTTCCTGATTCCGATATCCCAGGCCGCCCTGATGATTTTCTCGAAATCAACATGCCCGGTACCATAAGGAATCTCCCTGAATTTTCCCGGTATTGTCTCTTTCAGATGTAATGATGTGACATGCCCCCTTCCGGTCTGCAGGTCCTCCGCCTCATCAACGCCCAAAGTGACCGCTGCATTCTTGATGTTCCCGGAATCAGGATAAACACCCAGATAGGCGGAATCAATCTGCTGTACATAGTACAT
>DVNN01000143.1 GCA_018714325.1 Candidatus Pelethocola excrementipullorum | reverse complement strand
GGTTAATCTATTGCATGTGTTAACGAAGACTCAATATGCAAAGGTTTCTATGATCCTGTTTGTCGTCACGGTCATTGCCACCGTATATGGCATCATCCATGCACGCGTGATACGCATCACCAGATATGACTGTCCGGTAAGGAAGCCTGGGATTCAGGGGAAAACCCTCACCATCGCACATCTAAGCGATCTGCACCTTGGCAGCATCAATGACTATAGGGCAATTAAGAAAGTTGTAGAACGTGTAAATTCAATTTCGCCTGATCTTATTTGCATAACAGGTGATACCTTTACGGAAAACATTAAGGATATTTTTGAGCGGAAGGAGATGGAAGAATTGTTTCACTCTCTGAAGAGTAAATATGGGGTGTATGCCTGTCTGGGAAATCATGATTCGGGCAGTGACTTTTCGGAAATGTTACAGTTTTTTAAGAATGCGGGAATCCGCCTTTTATGTGAAGAAGGGGTGAATCTGGATGGAATTCTGCTGTATGGCCGCACGGATATGACACCCGGAGGGGATTTGACCCACAGGCGAAAGGCCATAGAAGTGAGCCTTCAAGGTGTGGATAATAATCGGTTAATCATCGTAATGGATCATCAGCCGGGAGATATAGAAAACAGCCAAAAGGCAGGGGTGGACCTGCTGCTCAGCGGTCATACCCACGGGGGACAGTTCTTCCCTGTCCATCGTATGGTAAGACGTGTATTCCCCCACTATGTTGGCTGCAGGCGATATGAGCAGATGTACGCTGTCATCAGCTCCGGAACCTGTACCGCCGTGCCACCCATACGGATTGGCAGTGATTCTGAACTTGTGGTAGTCACGATACGTGGTATAAAAATCTAACTTCATATCATGTTCCTATACTGATTGGGGGATGCTCCATACTTGTTCTTGAATATCTTATAAAAGTAGCTGAAGTTATTATATCCCACATGTAGGCTGATATCCGTGATGGATAGGGTGGTGTTGTTCAGCAGGTAGGCGGCCTGATTCAAGCGCTTTTCCTGCAGTAATTCCTTATAATTCCTACCGGTCTGTTTCTTGATCAGACGGCTCATCCAGTAGAGATCGTAGCCCAGCTTTTCGGCCAGGGCAGACAATTCCCCATCCCTATAATTTTCTTCAATATATTGAAAGACCACAAAGATCAATTCCTGTTCCAGATGATCCTTTCCAAGCTCCATCTTATCGATATGATTCAGAAGCTGCAGAAAGAGCAGACCCATGGTGGTCTGGTTGATGCTCCGCTTATTGGGAAGACCATACTGCAAGGTCCAGATCAGGTTTTCCACCAGATTCTGAATCGGGAGGATATCCGCAACCTTAAAATGCAGATAACTGATATTCTGGTTACCATTTTTCAAACATTCAATCAAAAAGGTCCTGAGCATATTTTCTTCCGATCCAAGCATCATCAGCGGCGTATCGAAGAATTCCGGTAAGATGATGAAGTTCACCGCCACATCTTCATAGTCGGCGGGATAGATTTCCTGGGTTGCATTCTGATTGAGAAACAGCAGGTCTCCGGCCTCAAGGTCTATCTCCACTCCATTGATCACATGGGTGGTATGTCCGGAGCACATGTAGATGACCTCCACATAGTTATGATTATGCTTTGGAAAATGCACGAAACGGGTGTGGGGACGGATCTGTATCAGCTTTCCGTGCTCAAGCAACTTTTTATTATCGATGGTCATGGAATGATCAAGGTTATAGAGGGCAGGATTGATGGTGGTCTGCCCATCCAGAATCACTCGCTCCTCATCTGTAATGGTCTTTAAATGATCTAATAGTTTTTTATCCATGAGAACCTCTCCTCTTTAAAAGACTTATTTGAATTTTATTATATTTCCGGGGAAAAGACAAGCCGTAAGCAGATAAAGAATTTTCAATAATTCAATTGCTTTTATCACATGGATGCTATATAATTTAGACAATTTTAAGCGTGAAAGGATGAGTGGATGAGCAACTATTTATCATCGGTAAAAGAAATATTGACACAACAAGAAATTATAGCCGTTAAGGAACTTAAGAATCGACAACAGCAGAAAACAGAGTTGGAGTATAAATTGGATTTAAACTTCTTTTCCGTAACAGATGGACGGGCAAAGCACATATTATGCTGGGAAGGAGAGCGACTGAAAGGCTATATGGCAATCAGCTGTTTTGATCCCAGTGGAAATGAAGTGGAAATTACCGTAATCATGGAACCAATCACAGAGATTTTTGAAAAGATGTACCAGACACTTTTAAGCTACATTTATACACAGGAAACAAAGCTGATTCTTTTCATTACGGATAAGAAAGATCATTTCTTAAAAGAATGTATCACTGCGTCGGGGGCGATTCAAACATTCTCTGAGTATTCCATGACATTGGATCGTGATAAGTTCCAGCCGATTGATACGGGGATTGTTTTGGAAAGGGCATTAAAGGATGAGGCGGTAACGATTGCCGGAATCGAGGAAACAGAACCGGCAAAAGAGGTTATACCATTGGACCCGGATGATCTGAAAAAGACAAAAGTTTACCGGAAAGATGGACAGATTATTGCCTGTATCAGAGTCGAGAAAGCTGAGGATGATTATGGAATCTATGGTTTTGTGGTAAGAGAAGGCCATAGGGGTCAAGGCTTAGGCCGGAAAGTGTTGTCCCAGGTGACACAGGAGATAATAAAGGAACAACCAGAGAAAATTTATCTGGAAGTGGATACAGACAATAAGCCAGCGAATCATCTATACCGTTCTCTGGGCTTCGTTGAAACCTGCCAGTTTGACTATTATGAACGAAGTGTTGGAAGAGATTAAAAGATAGAGGGGCTGATTTTTAGATGCCACTACATAATAACGCCTGCAAATTGACGGACTGTTGAATTTGCAGGCGTTTTCTCTATATTGCAAATAAGGTCATAAATGACTGCAAACCATGTCCTTTTTATTTCGGCACAATTTACTATAATAGTAGAAAAGGAGGGTGTTATGGAAGGTTATTATCTGGCAATTGACATTGGGGCCTCCAGCGGACGCCATATGTTGGGGCACATGGAAGATGGAAAGCTGATTCTCGAAGAAATCCACCGTTTTCCCAATGGTATGCAGAAAAAAGATGGGGAGTTATGTTGGGATTTTGACCAGCTCTATCAAGAGATTCTGAAGGGAATGAAAAGATGCGGGGAGTTGGGCAAGATTCCAATCAGCATGGGAATTGACACCTGGGGTGTGGATTTTGTGCTGTTGGACCGGCAGGGAAAGGTCCTGGGAAATACAGTGGGCTACCGGGACAAGCGGACGGATGATATGGATGATTTGGTGTATCAGATCATTTCGGAGAGGGATTTATATAAAAGAACGGGAATCCAAAAACAGATACTGAATACCATCTATCAGCTGATGGCCGTGAAGAGACAGCATCCGGAATATCTGGAAGCGGCCCACTCACTGCTGATGGTGCCGGATTATCTGCACAGCCTCCTATGTGGAACGAAGGCCACAGAGTATACCAATGCCACCACCACTCAGCTGGTCAGCCCGGTTACGAAGAATTGGGATTATGAGTTAATCGAGATGTTGGGGTATCCTTCATCGATTTTTCAGCCTATCCTAAAGCCGGGCAGCATCTTAGGGGAGCTGACCGAAGAGGTCAGCGGACAGGTGGGATTTAGATGCAAGGTAGTGCTGCCTGCCACCCATGATACGGGCTCTGCGGTTGTGGCTGTCCCGACGAATCAGGAGGGGCCACTATACATCAGCTCCGGAACCTGGTCATTGATGGGTACGGAACGTTTGGAAGCGGATTGTTCCGACATAAGCCGCATCCATAATTTCGCCAATGAAGGTGGGTATGAGGATCGATTCCGGTATTTGAAAAATATCATGGGCCTTTGGATGATTCAGTCAGTGAAGAAGGAATTCACCAAAGATTATAGTTATGCAGAAATCTGTGAAGCTGCATCCCGGGAGACGATTTCGTCTCTGGTGGACTGTAATGACAGCAGATTCTTAGCTCCCGAAAGTATGATCGAAGCGGTCCGTGATTATTGCCGGAAAACCGGACAGAAGGTGCCGATGAGGGAAGGGGAGCTGGCGAGTGTTATCTACAATAGTCTGGCTGTCTGCTACCGGGACACGGTAAAAGAATTAACCGAGCTGACGGGTCGGAAATTTTCCGGTATCCATGTGGTGGGTGGCGGATCCAATGCGGAATATCTCAATCAGCTGACGGCCCGATACACAGGTCTGCCGGTCTATACAGGCCCTGCAGAAGCTACGGCAATCGGTAATCTGCTGGTGCAGATGATAGGCGGGGGAGAACTGAAAGGCCTTAGAGAGGCCAGAGATTGTGTGAGAAAATCATTTGATATAAAAGTCTATCAGCCATAAAAGAAAGAGAAGCAAGAGGAAAGAGGAGGAAATCATCATGACAATAAAAGAATCTTACCTGGCCGCCCAAGAACAGTATGGGGCGATCGGCGTGGATACCGATAAGGCCATCGAAGCCTTAAAAAAGCTGAGCATTTCCATGCATTGCTGGCAGGGAGATGATGTGACGGGATTTGATCAGGACGGTCCCTTGACAGGAGGAATCCAGACCACCGGAAATTATCCGGGAAAGGCAAGAAATCCGGAAGAGTTAATGGCGGATATCGACAAGGCATTGAGCCTGATTCCTGGTCATCATAAGCTGAATCTCCATGCTAATTACGCGATCTTTCAACCGGGAGAATTCTGTGACAGGGACGCATTGAAGCCTGAGCATTTTGAGAAATGGGCAGAATTTGCCAAGGAAAGGAAGATGGGCATCGACTTTAATCCCACCTTTTTCTCCCATCCCAAGGCCGATGAGTTCACGCTTTCAAGTCCCGACGAGGAAATCCGCCAGTTCTGGATTAACCATGGACAGGCCTGCATCCGAATCTCCCAGTACCTTGCCGAAGAGACGGGACAGCCCTGCGTGATGAATATCTGGATACCCGATGGACTGAAGGATGTTCCGGCTGACCGGATGGGACCCAGGGCCAGGTTCAAGGATTCCCTGGATCAGATACTATCCATTCCCTATGACCGTACAAAGGTATTCGTCACCTTGGAATCCAAGGTATTCGGAATCGGAATGGAATCTTATACCGTGGGTTCTTCGGAATTCGCTATGAACTATGTCACTAAAAACGGCATCGTGCCCCTGATGGATAATGGTCACTACCATCCTACGGAAGTCGTATCCGATAAGATATCATCCATGCTGTTGTTTCATGATAGAATAGCCCTTCATGTAACACGTCCGGTGCGCTGGGACAGCGATCACGTGGTGCTTCTGGATGACGAAACCAAGGAGATTGCGAAGGAAATCATAAGAAATCAAGCCTCAGACCGGGTATTTCTGGCTCTGGATTTCTTCGATGCCAGCATTAACCGGATTGCGGCCTGGGTTGTGGGGATGCGGAATATGCAAAAAGCCTTGCTATATGCTTTGCTGAGCCCCAATGAAAGATTAAAGGAGCTGCAGGACACAGGAAGAATGACGGAGCTGATGATGCAGCAGGAAGAATTGAAAACTTATCCGATGGGAGCAGTCTGGGATTACTTCTGCCAGCAAGAAGAGGTTCCGGTCCGTGAAAGTTGGTATCGGGAAGTTCAAAGTTATGAAAGCAGCGTATTAAGTAAGCGCTCTTAATTGCCGGATACTGGAAACCAAGAAATTAACGATTAGGAAGAGGGATAACATATGAAAATATTAGAGGTTAAATTCGTACAGGGTTTTATCCGTATGGCCAATGACGGCTGGGAACAGGGATGGCATGAGCGAAATGGAGGAAATTTAAGTTACCGCATGAAACCAGAGGAAGTAGAGTCCGTAAAGGAGAATTTGGATGAAACGGGAGGGTGGCAGGAAATCGGAACCGGCGTGCCTGAACTTGCAGGGGAATATTTCATGGTGACCGGAAGCGGAAAGTACTTCCGGAACGTAATCCTGGATCCCGAAGACAGCTGCTGCATCATCCGGGTGGATGATACAGGTACGAAATATCAGATTCAATGGGGGCTGAACCATGGAGGAAGACCCACCAGTGAACTGCCTTCTCACCTGATGAACCACGAGGTGAAGAAGCGGGTATCCGGAGGTAAGCACCGGGTGATCTATCATGCTCACACCACCAATGTGATCGCACTGACCTTTGTTCTTCCTTTGAAAGATGAGGTCTTCACCAGAGAATTATGGGAGATGGCGACCGAGTGTCCCGTGGTATTTCCCGATGGTGTAGGCGTGGTTCCGTGGATGGTTCCGGGTGGAAGGGATATCGCGGTGGAGACCAGTAAGCTGATGGAAAGTTACGATGTGGCTATCTGGGCACACCACGGAATGTTCTGCTCTGGAGAGGATTTCGACCTGACATTTGGCCTGATGCATACGGTGGAGAAGTCAGCAGAAATCCTGGTGAAGATGTTATCCATGACGGGAACCAAGAGGCAGACTATCACGGCGCAGAACTTCCGGGATCTGGCAGTGGATTTCCATGTGACCTTGCCGGAAAAATTTCTCGGTGAAAAGTAAAGGAGAATCCATCTGCAAAGGAGGATGAGATTCGGGTATTTTCTGAGCACAAAAGGGATTGAGTAAAAGAAAAATACAAAAACGTCTTGACAAAATTCTCCATGAGGAGTAATCTGCTAATACAGTGTTTTCCAGTGGTCATGGAAGACGAATACGAAAAAGGAGGTAGGAATGATGAATAGACCCATTAATTTTAACTTAAAAGCTGTACAGGGAAATATCCACAAAGCCTGCCTCGTTTATAGTGCATAGGAGTCTTTTTGAGCATAAGACTCTATAAGAGTAAAGAATAGCTGTTGCAAAACTGCGCAGTGGTTTTTATTGATACGTGGCGGTAATTATTGATTGTCCAATAATTTGTGAAAGAACACGTATTGATACAAGGCCGTGCTGCGGGATTTTGCAACAGCTTTTTATTTGCCCAAAAGAGAAGGGGGCTGTGTTCGCAGAAAAACTATGCAGAGATAAATGAGGAGTGGAGTTTTCGTAAACAAATGGAGAAAAGGAGGGAATAGAATACTATGAATAAAAATCCAATCGGTAAGTACATCAAGCAGAACTGGTATATGTATGTGTTCGCAATGTTATCCATGTTCGCCAGTATCGCTCTGGATATGTGTGCACCGTTTGTGACGAAGAATATAATTGATGATGTAATCGTGGGCGGAAAGACGGAATTGCTGATGAAATATCTTCTGGCATTTTTAGGAATCGGAGCCGGAAGGGCAGTGTTCCAGTACATGAAGGAATATTTGTTTGATGTATCCAGTGCAGGAATTGCTGCCAAGATGAGAAAAAACCTGTTTTCTCACGTGCAGAAGTTGTCTATGGGATACTTTGATAAGAGCAATACCGGTGAGCTTCTGGCCCGTATGAAAGACGACGTGGACCGGGTATGGGATTCGCTTGGATTCGTGGGCATGCTCATCATAGAGGGAATCATCCATGTAATCAGTGTCGTGGTCTGTATGGTTCGCCTCAGTCCTCATCTGACGTTGATTCCCCTGGCAATTCTGCCATTTATCGGTTATATTGCGTTGAAGCTGGAAAAGCAGCTGGGTAAGGTTTATGATGATATCAGTGAGCAGAATGCTCAGCTGAATATGGTGGCTCAGGAAAACTTGTCCGGTGTTCGTACGGTCAAGGCATTTGCCCGGGAAGAGTATGAGATAAAGAAATTCACCAAGCACAATAAGCGTTATTACGACCTGAATATGGAGCAGGCAAGGATCTTGATCAAATATGATCCGAATATCACTTTTTTGACAAGGCTTATGCTGGTATTGGTATTGCTGTTGGGAGGATTTCTGGTTATTACAGGTTCTCTTTCCATCGGAGGTCTGGGAGCATTTATGGAGTATGCTAACAACATTCTCTGGCCCATCGAGAATCTGGGATGGCTCAGTAACAGCCTGGCATCCGCGATTGCTTCCAACAAGAAAATCAATAAAATCCTGGAGGAAGTTCCGGAAATCAAAGAGCCGGAGCAGCCGCTTCATCCAGAGGAACTACAGGGGAATCTGGAATTTAGAGACGTGTCGTTTGAACTTCATGGAACCCAGATTCTGGATCATATTAACTT
This sequence comes from Candidatus Pelethocola excrementipullorum, assembly GCA_018714325.1. Lineage (GTDB taxonomy): Bacteria > Bacillota > Clostridia > Lachnospirales > Lachnospiraceae > Novisyntrophococcus > Novisyntrophococcus excrementipullorum. The sequence goes on along the minus strand of DVNN01000143.1, from coordinate 4,372 downwards.
TGAGGTGAAGAGGGGGAAAACCCTTGGCATCATGGGAATGACAGGATCTGGAAAGACCACAATCGTCAATCTGATTGAGCGGTTCTACGATGTGGAAGATGGAGATGTACTTCTGGATGGCATGAATATCAAAGAACTTCCCCTGGAGATGGTCCGCAGATGCAGTTCAGTGGTTATGCAGGATGTGTTCCTATTCTCCGATACCATCGAGGAGAATGTACGTCTTGGCAGCCGTGAAAGCATGGAGGCGGATACCGTCAGGGAGGCGGCCAGGGTGGCCAACGCCAACGAGTTCATCGAGCGCATGAACGATCAGTATGACACGGTGGTGGGAGAACGTGGCGTAGGTCTCTCCGGAGGTCAGAAACAACGTCTCAGCATAGCCAGAGCGCTGGCAAAACCAGCTCCGATTCTGATTCTGGATGACTCCACCTCTGCTCTCGATATGGAGACGGAATACCAGATTCAGCAGGAACTGTCCGCACAGGAAGGCAGAAGTAAGATCATCATCGCCCATCGTATTTCAGCGGTGAAGAATGCAGACGAGATCCTTGTTCTAGATCATGGAACCATCGCCGAGCGGGGCACTCATGAGGAACTGATGAAGCGCAAGGGCCTTTATTATTCCACCTATGAGGCACAGTATGGCGATTATCATAAAGCATTGGAAATCATGGGAAAGGAGGGAATCGTATGTCCATAAACTCATCCATGGAAGATGAATATCAAAAGGAAGTCCTGAAATCAAATACCATCATCCGGCTTTTTAAATATTTGTTTAAGTATAAAAAGCAGATTATCATCGTGTTGACCGTTATGACACTGACCATTGCAATTTCCATCTTAAACCCGCTGATCATCGAAAGAGCCATCAATGTGGAAATCACCAACAAAGATGTAAAGGGATTGATTCAGTTCGCGGTTTTGGCCGTGGTGTTGAATCTGTTCTATGTAATCGGCGTAAAAGTCCGTATGAATCTGATGGCCCGGATATCTAACCACGTACTTCTGGATATCAGAAATGAGCTCTATGAGCATATTCAGACCTTAAGTTTCAGCTTCTTCGACAGCCGGCCAACAGGAAAGATTCTGGCCAGAATCATCGGAGACGTGAACTCGTTAAAGGAAGTGTTGTCTGACAGTGTAACCAAGCTGATTCCGGACTTTCTTACCATAATTGCGGTTGTGGTTATTATGGTGATTAAGAATTGGAAACTGGCCATGGCGGCCTTGATCCTATTGCCATTTTTGATTGCCGGAATGTATCTGGTACAGAACCTCTCCCATAGGAGATGGCAGATATTCCGTAAGAAAAACTCCAATATCACTGCATTTATACACGAAAACTTTTCCGGCATCCGGGTGGTACAAAGTTTTACCGCCGAGGAGGAATCCCGGGGAGAATTCCAGGTACTGTTGGAGCAGCAGAAAAAAGCCTTCTGCGATGCGGTACGACTGGCGGACGGATTTGGCCCACTGATCGAGCTGACCTGGGGTGTTGGAACCTTCCTGTTGTACTTTATCGGTATCCGGCTTCTGGGTGTGGGCAATGTGGGGATTGGTACCTTTGTGGCATTTTCCACCTACCTTTCCATGTTCTGGGGACCTATAAGAAACCTGTCCAACTTCTACAATAAGCTGGTGACCAACCTTTCTGCGGCCGAGAGAATCTTTGACATTCTGGATACCAAAGCAGAAGTGGACGATAAAGAAGGGGTCAAAGAACTGCCTCCCATCAAAGGAAGAGTACGGTTCGATCATGTGTCATTTTCCTATTCCGATGAACCGGAGACTATGGTGTTAAATGACGTGAGCTTCGACATCGCCCCGGGTGAGACCATCGCCCTGGTAGGTCCAACAGGAGCCGGAAAGACCACCATCGTCAACTTAATCAGCAGGTTTTACAACATTACCAAGGGTGATGTCCTGGTGGACGATTATAGCGTTGAGGATGTATCCATACACAGCCTTCGGATGCAGATGGGTGTCATGACACAGGATAATTATCTGTTCTCAGGCACAATCAAGGAAAACATTCGATATGGCCGTCTGGATGCCACCGATGAAGAGATTATCGCCGCTGCTAAGGCCGTAAACGCCCATTCTTTCATCATGGAGATGGAGAATGGCTACGATACGGAAATCAGTGAACGTGGCGTGCGCCTCTCCATCGGACAGAGACAGTTGCTGGCATTTGCCAGAACCATGGTCTCCGATCCCCGTATCCTAATACTGGATGAGGCAACCTCCAGCATCGATACTCATACGGAGATTCTGGTACAGCAGGGAATCGAATCCCTGTTAAAGGGGCGTACTTCATTTGTTATCGCCCATCGTCTGTCCACCATTAAGAATGCGGACCGCATCTTTGTCATAGACGACGGCAGAATCTGTGAGGCGGGAAGCCATGAGGAACTGATGGAGCTAAAGGGAGCCTACTACCAGCTTTATGAGGCACAGTTTAAAAACATCGCCTGAGTTGAGAGCGATATCGATTTAACAGGAACTGAAAGGAGAAAAAGGATGATACGAGAAGCACTTCTTACAATCCGTAAGTCTAATAACGCACCAGTTTCACTCTATGCAGCACAGTACATGGAATAGGCGGTTCCGTGCATAGAGTGATTTGAATCAGTTATGATTTGGAATCGCGTATTTATATGAATGTGTTGCACTCTGGTATTAATTGAGATAAGGAGTGATATACATGTCGTATAAAAATGGAAAAGACATATTGCCAGAGGAAGTTTTGAAAAAAATACAACGGTATTTTTCAGGAGGGATCATCTACATCCCATCCCCGGAGAAGCCGAAGGAATGGGGAACAAAGACTGGCATCAAAGAACAGTTAAGAAAACGTAATTGTGAAATAAAGGCTAAGAAACTTCAGGGATATTCAATTGAAGAATTGATGATGGAATACCATTTATCTTATGATTCAATTAAAAGAATTGTCTATGGGAATTAGCCGCAGAAACAAGGGTGCCCCAATCGATGGACAGATAGCTATCGATTGGGGCATCCTTTTTGTGTAATATTCTATTTAAATGAAAGTTAACATATAAGAGATGGGGCGAGTGTGTTATCCTACTATTAAGAAAAATAGAAAGTAGGTAGAAACACATGACTGATAATTATAAATCTTTATATAACTGCATCGAAGCATATACAACATCTTTTTGTAAGGTTGAGGAAGAAGACGGCTTTATACGATTTAGCGATGAAGCAATACATGATATGTATGATCATAATTATATACTGATGCAACCTGAAACTGATGTGGATGATTGTCAGCGGATCATACTGGAGGAGATTGAGAGGAGAAAAGCCCAGGGCGAGACCTTTTGCCAGGCATATCTATCATCTGCCCGCCAAATAGAAGGAGTAGCGCAGATGGAGTTCCCCATAAAGCCAGATATCACAAATTACGTAAACTGCATAACCACAACGCCAAAAGACTTAAAGCTTGTGGGACGTGGGGACTGCATGGTTCGCAGGGTGGAAAATCCGGCCATGGCAGAAGATCGGGCGGCGATAGAAGTGGAATCCTATGACTCCGATTTCGGAGCGGATTTCTGTAGGAGAAAAGGAAAGATTAATGCTAAGGTATATATGGCAGAGGAGGGCGTGGATTCCTATGTTTGCTACGTGGACGGAAAGCCTGTAGGAAAGGCAGACCTGATGGTACACGATGGATGGGCCATGATCGAGGATTTCGATGTAGTACCATCGATGCAGCGGAAAGGGATAGGAACGACGATACTTCGGGTTCTGGTGGATGAAGCAATGGCTCGCGGGGCTGATAACATAGTTCTTGTAGCATATGCTGATGACACGGCCAAGGATATGTATCAAAAACTTGGGTGTACAGTGATACCGGGGAGAACATCTTTGTTTTTTGAGTGGAAATAAAGGGGTGGTAGGATATGGATAGAGACTATACAGAAATTAATTCAACAACCTGGGATAGTTGGACGGAAGATCAGTGCGACTGGACCATTCCGGTTACACACAGTGAGTATATGGATGCGCTTTCCGGAACTTGGGGTGTTTACCTAACGCCCTGCATTCAGGTGCCCCATGAATGGTTTGGGGAACTGGCAGGGAAGAAGGTACTGGGACTTGCAAGCGGCGGTGGCCAGCAGATGCCGATATTTACGGCACTAGGGGCTGATTGCACCGTATTTGATTATTCTGAGAAACAATTGGAAGCAGAGCGAATGGTTGCTGAACGTGAGGGATATGATATTAGGATCATCAAGGGAGACATGACAAAGAGACTTCCCTTTGCAGACGAAGCATTTGATCTGATTTTTCATCCGGTATCCAATTGTTATATTGAAGACGTCTGCCATGTGTGGAATGAGTGCTT
>DVNN01000142.1 GCA_018714325.1 Candidatus Pelethocola excrementipullorum | reverse complement strand
AAAAAATTTAACTTTAAAAAAGAGGACATTCAATATGTATACAATTGATTTTAATAAACCCATTCATGTGCACTTTATAGGCATCGGCGGAATCAGCATGAGTGGTCTGGCGGAGATTCTGCTAAAAGAAGGATTCACAATATCCGGTTCTGATGCAAAGCAAAGCGAACTGACCATTCATATAGAAAAACTGGGCGCAACGGTTCATTATCCCCAGATGCCTTCTAATATTACTGACGACATAGATCTGGTTGTCTATACTGCGGCAATCCACCCGGATAATCCGGAATTCGCCTGCGTGATTGAAAAGAAAATCCCCATGCTGACCCGCGCACAACTGCTGGGGCAGATCATGAAGAATTACGGAACCCCGATTGCTGTTTCAGGAACTCATGGCAAGACCACCACTACTTCTCTGGCTTCTCATGTACTGATGGCTGGAAACTGCGACCCGACGATATCCGTTGGAGGAATCCTTCCTTCTATCCATGGAAATATTCGCGTGGGAAGTTCTGATGTCTTTATTACGGAAGCCTGCGAATATACCAACAGTTTCTTAAGCTTCTTCCCCAAAATCAGTTTAATATTGAATGTGGACGCAGATCACCTGGACTTTTTTAAGGATATTGATGATATCCGACATTCTTTTCATGCGTTCGGAAAGCTGCTGCCAGCTGACGGTACGTTGATTATCAATGCAGATACACCAAAATACGAAGCCATCATCAAGGGATTGGATTGTGAGGTTCTCACCTATGGCCTGGAGCAGGAAGCGGACTACAGGGCTCAGGACATCACATTCAATGAACTGGGTCATCCTTCTTTCACCTGCCTGTTCCGCGGGGAAGCCATCGGCTCTTTTACACTGCACATTCCAGGAATGCACAATGTATCAAATGCTCTGGCCACCATCGCTCTGGCACGGAAACTGGGACTGGATACCACTACGATCCAAGATGGTTTTACAAGCTTCACAGGAACAGACCGACGATTCCAGTATAAGGGAAAGGTTGGTGAAGTGACCGTTATCGACGATTACGCCCATCATCCCACCGAAATTACAGCAACCTTAAAAGCGGCAAAAAATTATCCCCACAAAACAACCTGGTGCGTATTCCAGCCCCATACCTATACAAGGACAAAGGCTCTTCTCGGCGATTTCGCCAAGGCATTGACTCTGGCGGACAAAGTGGTTCTGGTGGATATTTACGCCGCCCGCGAAAAGAATACCGTAGGCATCTCCTCCCAAGATCTGGAGGCTGAGATCTTAAAATTAGGCACCGAATGCTATTATTTTCCAACCTTTGATGAAATAGAAAACTTTTTATTAGAAAAATGTGAACCTAATGATTTGTTGATAACTATGGGGGCTGGAGACGTTGTAAAAATAGGGGAAAACCTCTTAGGACAATAAGTTATCCACATTATCCACATGATTATACACAATTTTATCCGTATAATCATGTGGATTTTTTAACAATTACATGTTTACATAACACATCCGACAAAATTCCTGTTTTCTTCCTCAAATTCAACACTTTTCACGATTTTGCCTTACACATAATCTCACGGCATATTTTCTGTCCACATTATCCACATTTTCCACATTTTTTGACGGTGGAACAGCCTTTCCCCTTAAGGAAATTTAACTATTCTCATAACCAGAATACTGTGCTATACTTAATGTGAAGTAGTCTGAAACGCATGATTGAGGATACTCATACTCCAAATTCCTGTGTAAATTTCTGTAGAATGATGGGATGAAAAAAGCCATAATCTTCTATAGTTATGCAATCTCGATATACGGAAACAAGCATTCGGAAATCTATAGAGGAATTTGGAGTTCAGGGCCGAAATCAAGGAGTCAGACTTAGGTTTAGCATGTAAATGGAAGGTGTGTTAGATGAGCAGTATATTGACCATTAAGGATACTCGTTCGGTTTCAGTAACTCTGGTACCGGATATTTTTATCGATGAATATATGCCGCAGGCCAACGGGGAATTCGTTAAGATTTACCTCTACCTGCTTCACGTAATCAATGACAGAGCTTCGGATATCAGCCTGTCATCGATTGCCGACGCCTTTTCCTGTACGGAAAAGGATGTGATGAGGGCATTGAAGTACTGGCAAAAGGCCGGCATTCTGAAGCTGGAATTTGACTCTGCAAAGAAGCTTTCGGGACTTTCCCTGCTGCCCTTATCCAAGGCTCAGGTGGAACCATCCTCTTCCGAGGCCGTTGCAACGCTCTCTCCTCCTGAACCACAGCCTGTTGCGGAAGAACCCCAGGAAGTGCGGCAGCCCAAATACCTGTCCCCAGGTGCCATCCGACAGCTTCAGAAGGAAGATCCGGATATCGGACAGCTTTTATTCCTGGCGGAACAGTATCTTAAGAAAACTCTGAGCGCTACCGATATGCAGCGAATTCTATATTTTTACGATGAACTTCATTTCCCCGTGGAATTGGTGGAATATCTGATTGAATACTGTGTTTCCCAAAACCATCGGAGTTTAAGTTACATCGAAAAAGTAGGGCTGGCATGGCATCAGGAAAATATACATACGGTGGAATCCGCTAAGCAGCGGACCAACACCTGGAGCAAAGATTATTATGCCATCTTAAAGGCATTCGGAATCAGGGGAAGGGATCCTATCGCTACGGAAGTAGAATTCATGAATCGTTGGCTGAAGGAATATGGTTTTACCATGGATATCGTAAAAGAGGCTTGTTCCCGGACCATCGCACAGACTGCCCAACCCAGCTTCAAATATGCAGAAGGAATTCTGTCCAAATGGAAACAGGGAGAAGTCAAGTCCTTAAATGATATCGCCGGCCTGGATGAGCAGCACCATAAACGGGTGAAAGCCGCCGAAAAAGGTGCGGAAACCAAGGCGAAATCAGCGAATAAATTCAACAATTTCCATCAACGTGAATACGATTACGAGAAACTGGAAAAACAGTTATTAAACCAATAAGGAGCAGCCATGGCATTAACCAACGCACAATACGATGCAATCATGCGCGTATATAACGAAAAACAGCTGAGACACCGGCGCCAGCGGGATGAGCATGTAAAAGATGCTTACGAACGGATTCCGCAATTGGCACAGATTGATGCCAAAATCGCGGAAATCAGCATCGCCAAGGTTCGCGCCCGTTTTAGCGGGATTTCTGATACGACCAATCTTCCAGAAGCAATTGGAAGTCTATCCCAGGAGCGGGCCAAACTGCTTCATAAATTTGGCTATCCTGGGGATTATTTGGAATTGCAGCATGATTGTCCAATCTGTCAAGATACCGGCTATGTGGAGAACCAGAAGTGTTCCTGCTTTAAAAGGGCAGAGATTGAGCTTCTTTATGACCAATCTAACATCCGCGACAGCCTAAAGGAAGAAAACTTTAACACCTTTAACCTAAACTACTATTCCAAGGATCTTATCAATAAGGTCACCGGTCTCAGTTCCTACGATACCGCGACACTGGCCTTAAAGCGATGCAAAACTTTTATAGAAACCTTCGATACCAGCTTTGAGAACCTGTTTTTCTACGGTGACACAGGTGTGGGAAAAACTTTTTTCTCACATTGTATTGCCAGGGAACTCATCGACCGATCCTATTGCGTGATCTACTTTACAGCCTTCGATCTCTTTGATTTGTTCGCCAGACATACTTTCTCCACAACAGAGGAAGCAAAGGAACTTCATAGCAATATCTTCGACTGTGATCTGCTGATCATCGATGATTTGGGTACAGAGCTTACCAACTCCTTTGTATCTTCACAATTATTCTTAAGCATTAATGAACGGATGCTGAGGAAAAAGTCCACGATTATATCTACCAATCTCTCTTTGGACAGATTCTCCGAGATCTATTCCGAGAGGACCTTTTCCCGCATCTCAAGTAACTACACCATGATTAAATTATTTGGAAACGATATTCGTATCCAGAAAAAACTTTTGGGAGGAAAAAAGAATGAGTCAGGAAACTGAAAATTACTACGAGGGTTTACCTGTGGGCAGACTTGGTATCATACCTCTTGCAAGCTGTACCAGCCTTGGTAAAAAGGTGGATGATTATCTGGTATCCTGGAGAAAGAATCGGGAGTCCACAGCCATCCTGCAAGAATACCAGCGGGACAGCTTTGTCATTCCCTCCGATGTACCGAGATTTGGCTCTGGAGAAGCCAAGGGAATCCTAAACGAATCCGTGCGCGGTGACGACATCTATATACTGGTGGATGTTTGTAATTACAGCATGACCTATAAGCTCTGCGGACGGCAGACCCGTATGTCTCCCGATGACCACTATCAGGATCTGAAGCGTATCATCGCCGCAATTGGTGGTAAGGCAAGACGGATCAACGTCATCATGCCATTCCTCTATGAGAGCAGACAGCATAAGCGTTCCGGCAGAGAATCTCTGGACTGCGCCATCGCCCTTCAGGAACTGGTTGGGATGGGAGTGGAGAATATCATTACCTTCGATGCTCATGATCCACGTGTACAGAACTCAATACCACTCCATGGATTTGAGACGGTTCAGCCGGCTTATCAATTCATCAAGAACATCCTGCGCAATGCTCCGGATATGCAGATTGACAGCGAGCATCTGATGGTAATCAGCCCCGATGAGGGTGGCATGAGCCGGGCTATCTACATCGCAAACAACCTGGGCGTGGATATGGGAATGTTCTATAAGCGAAGAGACTATTCAACCATCGTTGACGGACGCAATCCGATAGTCGCTCACGAGTTCCTGGGAGCAGATGTGTCAGGTAAAGACATGATTATTATCGACGATATGATTTCTTCCGGAGATAGCATGATAGAAGTAGCAACCCTTTTAAAGGAGCAAAATGCCAGAAATCTCTATCTTTGTTCTACCTTTGGTCTCTTCACCAATGGGCTGGAAAAATTTGACCGAGCATATGAGCAGGGCCTGTTCACCAAGGTGCTCACCACCAATCTGGTTTACCAGACACCGGAATTACTGCAGAAACCTTGGTATGTAAACTGTGATCTGAGCAAGTATATCGCCCTGATTATCGATACTCTGAATCATGATTCTTCCATCAGTGGACTTTTGAATCCTGTAGAACGTATCCAGAAGGTTCTAAATAAGTTCCGTAATCACGAAAAAATCTAATAAAAATAATAATAAATAATGCAAGAAAGAGTCTGATTTCTCAGACTCTTTCTTGCATATAAAAGGGGTATTGATCCACACTTAACGATTCATCCGTTTGACAACAAGCCCTGTTCTTAGACTTGATTCTTATTCCAGGTATTTACCTTTCAGCAACGCAATTTCCTTAGCATATCCTTCCAACTCATTGGGCGTCTCCAGATAGAAAGGCAGCTCTCTCAGTTTGGGGTGGTTAATGATATTGACAAACGTCTCCACTCCCAGTGAACCTTCCCCAATCTTCTCATGACGATCCTTATGGCTTTCGAAGGGATTCTTACTGTCGTTGATATGCATTGCCTTCAACCTCTCCAAACCAACAATCTTATCAAACTGTTCCAGAACACCATCTAAGTCCTGTACGATGTCATATCCGGCGTCATAGACATGACAGGTATCCATACAAACGCCTATATGACTGTCCAGCTCTACAAGGTCAATTATGTCCCGTAGCTCTTCAAAGCTTCTGCCGATTTCGGTTCCCTTTCCAGCCATCGTCTCCAGCAGCACCGTGGTTGTCTGCTCCGGTTTCAGGATGTGATTCAGCACTTCCGCAATCTGACGGATTCCTTCTTCACTCCCCTGGCCTACGTGACTTCCCGGATGAAAATTATAATAGTTACCTTGCAGATACTCCATTCTCCTCAAATCGTCTTCCATGGTTTCAAATGCAAACTCACGGGTTCTTGCATCCTTAGAACAAGGATTCAAGGTATAGGGAGCATGAGCTAGTATCACAGGAATACCGTATTCACTGGCATACTCCTGATAAGCCTTGATATCTTCCATATTAAGCGCCTTGGCCTTACTTCCCCTGGGATTTCTGGAGAAGAATTGAAAGGTATTGGCACCAATCTTTTCCGCCTCTTTCCCCATGTGCAGAAAACCTTTAGACGAGGAAAGATGACATCCTATCTTAATCATATCTAATTATCTCCTTCCAGAATTACTTTATGATAAGGAATCCCCATCTTATCCAGAATGCGTTCTTCCCTATCATGACAGGTAAATACCAGTACCTGCCCTCTGTTTCTATGCACCCATCCAAGTGCCCGCTCCAGCCGTTTTTCATCATACATCGCAAACACCTCGTCCAGAATCAGAGGCAGATTCTCTTCCCGGCATAAAATATCCATCACGGCCATTCTCAGGGCAAAATATACCTGTTCCACAGTTCCACTACTTACCTGATACAGTGATACACAAGAATCTTCTGTATGAAGTTCTATCTCAAACTCATGATTCATCGTTACGTGATGATATCTTCCCCCCGTCAGGTCATACAGAATCTCTGATATCTTCTGTTTCAGGCGGTGACTGATCTCCTGCTGCATGGTAATGGCAATATCCGCAATGACCTGCATAGCAATCTCTATTGCCTCAATCTCCTCCTCATAACCGCTTGGGATAGTCATGGCTTTTTGTATTTCCTGCTCTTCCCCCTTCATATCCTCCAGCATCATCTTCTGCTCATTGATTTCGTTCTGCAGATAATCCACATTCCACTGGAGTTTCCGAATATAGTTTTCCTGACTATCAGGGACTTCTATCCTGTTTTCATGGGAGTTCTTCCAGATCTTGACGGCCGCCCAGATCAAGGCAATTATGGCCACAGACAGTCCGGCACGCACGAACAGCTGGGATACCCTGAAGAACTGGGCGATACACAGAACAGTCAAAAGCACGGCAATCGTAAGGCAGGTGTACATCCATTTGCGACTGTGGCTGCGCTTACGGCTTGCCTTGCTGACTTCACTGCGAGGCACTTCACGGTAGTACATTTCCTTCTTACATTGTTCCTTGGTCTGTTCCAAATTATCGACTTTATGATTCAGTTCTTCCCGGACAAAGTCCATCCGTGAATGAAGCTGTTTTTCTTCCATTTCCAGACGGTGTTTATGTACATCCCGTTTCTGTTCCTGTTCTTTTTTCTTCGCCTTTAATGACCGCAGGGCCTCTTCCAAGTTCGTTTCCTGCTCGGCATCCCCCTGGTAATTAGCCATATAATTACGTAGAGCCCTGGTAAGTTCTTCATCTGTCTTACTCTTCATCTGCCCCACCGACACCGTATTGTCGTAAATAGAACGGCTGATTCCACCCAGCAGCATCTTAAGGTCGCCATCCTCGATGGAAAGACGTTCCCCGTCGGTCTCGCAAACCAACTCCGAACGGAGGTTTTCCCGGCTGAAATTCCGCTCCAGACGAAACATCTTTCCTCCACTTTCAAACCTGAGTGTGCCTGCGTAAAAGCTTGGGTTCTCAAGGGGCTCATATTGATTGTACATGTCCGTTCTCGAGGCTCTTCCCCTCTGCTTTCTAAGTCCAAACAACATACAACGGATAAATGAATGTATGGTGGACTTTCCGGTTTCGTTGTCTCCATAGATAAGATTGATGCCATCCTCAAGGCGAATGGTGTGATTACTAAATCTACCGAAGTTTTTAATATTTAATTCTCTCAGCTTCATAGGTTACCTCTTCGTCTCAAGCAAGGCTTCCAGGCCATAAAACAACGCCTTTTTCTCTACGCCTTCCAATCCTTTCAACCGATTAATGTATTCTCCTATCAGACTGCCGTCATAGGTCTGAGCGAGTTCATCCAGATCATAATATGGATGGGTCATATCCCTGACCTTCACCACACGGCCTATTTTCATCAGCCGCAACAAATTAAATTCCATTCCCCGGTCACGAGTACCCTGAAGATGGAGATGATAGATGTTCTTCGCCCCTTCTTTTAAGATTCTATCATGGACGATTTCTTCCAGAGCATACTGAGTGCTTTCCTCATTTACTTCAACTTCCATTACTTTATATTGGGAGACGGCCATCGGAACAAACTCAGCACGGACCATATCTCCATGGCATCTCACATGCATATAACCATGATCTCCCATGTCATTGCAGTCAATGGGTTCTAATGCTCCCGCATAGGCCATCTGGTTTTCAGCCAGAATCTCAGGCTTGTGGATGTGTCCAAGGGCCACATAAGTGAAACCTGCCGACAGTAGCTTTCTCTTGTCTATGGGACTGTGCTTGGCATCGCCACCATGCGCTACCAGTATATGATACCGGCAGTTTCCTTCTGGCCTGACCTCATCATAAAGAGATTCACAGATCTCTCTCTCATGGTAACTACATCCATAGACAGCCAGATCCAATTTGGGGATCTCGACTCTCTGGCAGGTCTGCTCCCAAAGCCCTACAACATTCTCACTCCAGGGATATGTTTCAAAATATCCATCTTTCTTTAAATAATCATGGTTACCGGCCATCAGAACCACCGTGGTATCGGGTATACTTTTAAACAGGTAGTCCACTTCTTTTAAATCCCGGTACAACGGCGGCCGGTGAAATAAGTCTCCAGCAATAATCAAAAGGTCTGTCTTCTCATCCCGGCAACGGATGATTATCTTTTGAAATGCCGCCTGGACATCTGTCTTTCTTTCTTTACTCCACTCAAAACCTATATCCGGCTCCGCGCCCAGGTGTACATCTGCAATATGAATAATATTCATAAATGCCTCCGTTCGTCTGCTGATTCAGGAACAGGCTTCGAAATACCGGGGACGACTGTCCCAGAGCTTCCAAAGCCTGTTCCATGGATAATCTATTATAAATCACAATTACCTACTGTACGTGGGAATGGAATCACATCACGAATGTTGCTCATTCCAGTCAGGTACATCACACAGCGTTCGAACCCAAGTCCGAATCCGGCATGACGTGTGGAACCGTATTTACGCAGATCCAGATAGAAATCATAGGTTTCAGGATCTAATCCCAGCTCTACCATACGGCTCTCCAGCTTTTTATAATCATCCTCTCTCTGGCTTCCGCCGATGATTTCACCAATCCCCGGCACCAGACAGTCCATGGCCGCCACGGTCTTTTTATCTTCGTTCTGCTTCATATAGAAAGCCTTAATCTCTGTTGGATAGTCTGTTACAAACACAGGACGCTTGAATACCTGCTCCGTGAGATAACGCTCATGTTCGGTCTGCAGATCACAGCCCCAGTGGACTTTATAATCAAACTTGTCGTTGTTTTTCTCCAGAATCTCAACAGCCTCCGTATAGGTAACACGGCCAAAGTCCGAGTTTGCCACAAGCTCCAGACGTTCAATCAAACCCTTGTCCATAAAGGAATTAAAGAACTTCATCTCTTCCGGTGCCTCTTCCATCACATATTTGATGATGTACTTCAGCATGTCCTCGGCTAATTCCATATTATCTTCCAGGTCGGCAAATGCAACTTCCGGCTCAATCATCCAGAACTCAGCCGCATGGCGGGTTGTGTTGGAGTTCTCCGCACGGAAGGTAGGTCCAAATGTATAAATCTTTCCAAATGCCTGGGCGAACGCTTCACCATCCAGCTGGCCGCTCACGGTCAGATTGGTCATCTTTCCAAAGAAATCCTGGGAATAATCCACCTCACCCTCCTTGGTTTTTGGTGTATTCTCCATGTCTAATGTGGTTACCTGGAACATCTCTCCAGCACCCTCGGCATCACTCCCTGTAATCAGAGGGGTATTCACATAGACAAAGCCCTTCTCCTGGAAGAACTTGTGAATGGCATAAGCACACAGGGACCGCACGCGGAATACCGCCTGAAAGGTGTTGGTCCTGGGGCGCAGATGCTGAATGCTTCTCAAATACTCCAAGGTATGGCGTTTTTTCTGCAGTGGATAATCCGGAGCAGATGCACCCTCTACACGAACCTGAGATGCCTGGATTTCAAATGGCTGTTTTGCCTGAGGCGTAGCCACTAAAGTTCCGGTCACAATGACCGCTGCTCCAACATTTAATTTGGAAATCTCGTCAAAATTATCCATGCTGTCATGGTAAACAACCTGTAGTGTCTCGAAATAGGTACCGTCATGGAGTACGATAAATCCAAAAGTTTTGGAATCTCTGACGCTGCGCACCCAGCCTCCTACAGAGATCTCTTTATCTAAATAATTTTCACGGTTTTTATATATGTCACGTATACTTGTGATATTCATGTCTTTTTCCCCCTTAATGGATTTTCAATGTTTTGATTATACTCTGTTCTAGCGCAGTTAGCAAGCTTTTCAGTGTTCAGGGGACTGCCCCTCCCTTTGTATCCGACCATGCCGCTCTATGGTTCCAGAAAATAAAATGGCTCTTCATTTTTCAGGAAATGCATCAATTGGTAAGAACACATGATGGATACACGTTCCTCTTTTAGAATCCTCCGAACCTCCGGGCGATCGGCCAATACCACCTCTATTTCCTCATTCTCTTCCTGATAATTTCTGGTGATCTCCCCAGACGCGTAGCCATAGACGGTGGCACAGGATTCATCTGTCATGCCGATGGTTGTGAAGTACGGCTTTTCATAACCATCTCCAACAGGTATTGGCTCCAAGTCCAACCCAGTCTCTTCATGCATCTCCCTGACTGCGGCCTGGCGGAAGTCTTCTCCCTCATCCACAAGCCCTGCGGGAAACTCATAGATATAACCATCAATTGCATATCTGTACTGACGCACCAATACTACCCGGTCTCTTTTTTCTCCGTACAGACTATAGATAATGACCCCATCCGCAGGATTTTCATGTGTTTTGCACTTCAAATCCTCAAGTCTTTTTGAACGGGAGGCCACATAATAATTACTGGTATTACCTCTTTTATTTTCTCCTTGAAGATGATATAAATTCACAAACCGGTTATCCGTTAGCTTCGTAATTTTCTTAATTACTGCCATGTGATTACTCCTTTACTTTAGCACTTCAATTTTTTATCATTTTACCATATCACATTTGACAGGCGAAAAAAACCTTTTACATGATGCTATCTACTCTGAAAAATATTATATCAGAGCTGCGGAAATACTGCAACTCCGCTATTCTAACAACTTTTAAAAAACTCAAAAAGACGGTGGCCCGAACAAAGCCCCCGTCTTCTTTCCTATTAAAATGTATGTTATAACTTTATATCGCTTAGTTCTTTAAAAGACCGCTGATGTGCTTATACAGCAGAAGGGTAACTACCGATACCATCACCCCTTTGATAAGGTTAAATGGCGCAACTGCCAGGAGGCAGAACTTGAACAAACTGTCAATCGCTCCATTGATAGCCGCTCCGGCTCCTATAATCACATCTATCGACATACCAAATGCCTTTCCGTATGCCGGCAGGAGCACATATGCATTCAAGAACGTAGCCGCAACAGTCATGAATACAGTGCCCAGGGCTAAACCTAAAAATGCATTCTTTCTGTTCTTATTCCTTTTGTAAATATATCCTGCCGGCACCACCAGAGCACATCCCATAATCAGATTTGCCAGCTCGCCCACAAACATGGTATCCGTTCCATTCAGTACCAGATTAATCAGTATCTTAACCAATTCGATACAGGCTCCAGCCAATGGTCCCATGGCAAAGCTTCCAATTAGAACCGGAACCTCACTGAAATCCAGTTCATAAAAACCTGGTGCCAGAAATGGCAGGGGGAATTCGAATAGCATGAGCACTGCGGCAAGACCGGCCAACATGGCAATCTGCACCAGCTTTCTGGTTTTCGCCGCTCCCTGAGTTGCTTGATTTTGTGGATTTGACATTGTGTTTGTTTTCATAGTTCTACTCTCCTTTATTTATGGAGATTCCAAGCTTTAGCATAAGAAAAAGCCCTGGATATAAACCCAGGGCATTGGATACGCATATAATTCTGCTGTGTATATCTTTCTTCTCTCATCCAGACTATAACTGTTGGTATCGGAATTACACCGATTCAGCCGCTGCTTAAGCAAGCAACAGGTCGCGGACTATACCGCCAGTGGGGATTTACACCCCGCCCTGAAGAATCTCCTATTTAGTTATACTTGATTATAACTCTTTACATGCCTGTTTTCAAGTCATTTTTAGATAATGTGTTCGTTCTTACTTCAGATATTATGCATTCTTGTCTAAAGTCTCGTTCATGCTTCCCATGCGATAACCCAAAAGATCCAACGTCACATAGGTAAACCCGTACTGTTTGAGCTCTTCTGCGATGTTAATCCGGCGATTCTCCTGCATAAGTTTATCAAATTCTGCTGGCATAATTTCAATTCTGGCCATACTGTCATGAATTCTTACCCTGACCTGATGAAATCCCATATCCAGTAGTAATTGCTCCGCCTTATCGACCATATTAAGTTTTTCTTCTGTAATGGCTTCTCCATATACAAACCGTGAGGAAAGGCAGGCAAAGGACTGCTTTTCCCATGTTGGCAGCTCCAAATATTTTGAAAGGGCTCTAATATCTGACTTTGTTAAATTGCAGGTTCTTAAGGGGCTTTTCACACCAAGCTCTGCCACGGCTAAAAGCCCTGGTCTATAATCTCCGTTATCATCCAGATTGGACCCTTCTACTATATGCTCAATCTGATTTTCCTTGGCAATGACCTGAATTTTTTCAAATAACTCCTTTTTGCAAAGATAACATCGGTTCTTCGGATTCTGTGCAAATCCCTCGATTTCCAGTTCTTCAGACTCACATACACAGTGCTTAATTCCTTCCTTCTCACAAAAGGCAATCGCCTCATTCAATTCTCTTTTAGGAAAAGAGCATGACTGTGCGGTAACCGCAATCACCTGATCTCCTAAGGTATCCGCTGCCACCTTTAACAAAAAAGTGGAATCCACACCACTGGAAAATGCCACTGCCACCGATTTTAATTCTTTTAAATATATCTTTAAATCCTCTAATTTCTTTAGCTGTTCTCTTGTTACCTGCTCCATCTTTTTCCTCCTCGTCATACTTTGCATAAATCTTTTACGACTTCACCCGCAATAATCAGCCCTGCTACAGACGGTACAAATGCCACACTTCCAGGAATATCTCTTCTTTCCGTGCACTTGTGTTTCGCTCCTGGGGGACAAATACAATTCGTTCTACAGCTGATGGCCATGTCCTCAATTGGCCTGGTCGGTTTTTCTTCTGAATACACAACCTTCAATTTTCTTACTCCACGCTTTTTTAACTCTCTGCGCATCACCTTAGCCAAAGGGCAGACCTTTGTTTTATAAATATCAGCTACACGAAATTGACTGCCATCCAGTTTGTTTCCAGCTCCCATACTACTAAGAATTGGTATATTGAGCTTTTGGGCTTTCATCACTAATTCAATTTTCGCTGTAACCGTATCTACTGCATCCACAATATAGTCATATTCACAAAATGGAAACTCATCTGCATTTTCTGGCAGAAAAAAGCATTTGTGAATCCTGACATTAGCCTCAGGATTGATTTCCAGGATTCGATCTCTCATCACTTCAGCCTTGTATTTCCCAACTGTATTACGTGTTGCAATAATCTGTCTGTTTAGATTCGTAAGGCACACCTTATCATCATCGATGAGATCAAATGCTTCCACTCCGCTTCGCACCAGTGCTTCACACACAAATCCACCGACCCCTCCCACTCCAAATATCGCAACTCTTGATTTGGCCAGCTTATCCATTGCTTCTTTTCCAAGTAAAAGTTCTGTTCTGGAAAACTGTGTAAGCATATTCAAACTCTCCTTTCTTGGACTTGTTATATTTAATGCACAGATAAAGCGGATGCAAGCATCCGCCGACTCAGTTTAATTCCTAGTATTTCTATAGGTTATATTATATATCTGTTTTTACTTTTTGTCAATAAATAAAGAACCGGATTTGTCAGGCTCTCGCGCTAACGCGCTATGCGCATCGCCCATTTCCAATGATATGAAAAATCCCCTAAGACGCCTATCGGTATCTTAGGGGTAACACTATACATTTCATCTATATTTCAGGTTTAAACCGCTATCACAGCATCAGCCCTTATGAACCTCCAAATACGTACCCAGGTTGTCAAACTGTTCCATATAACTTACTGCTTCTTCATACTGATTGGACTGCAAAGACAGGTTTACAGTATTGCAGATACACCTTTTCAGGTCCTGAATATCCAGGGTTCCCTCCTTCAGTTCTTTCCGGATGTTATCATAATCCATAGGATATCCCGGCATTACCATATCATTGCCCGCACGCATACATCCTGCTGCAGTACAAGTACCTCTGGTGGATGCGTTGGTCGTGGTCCAGTCCGTCATGATGGCACCTGCAAACTTCCACTCATCTCTGGCGGCCTTGGTACAGATGTCGTGGCAGTTAGCGGCATGGACGCCGTTAATCATGTTATATGAAGTCATAATTGACATCGGCTGGGCATCTTTCACTGCGATCTCGAATCCTTTCAGATAGATTTCACGCAGTGCCCGTTCTGATACCACGGAATCAGACCCCATTCTATTGTCTTCCTGATTATTGCAGGCAAAGTGTTTGATGGTCGTGCCGCAGCCCGGTACCTTCTGTACCCCCACAGTCATGGCCGAGGCCATGATACCTGATAAGAGAGGATCTTCTGAGTAATATTCAAAATTCCGTCCACAAAGGGGATTTCTGTGAATATTCATACCCGGGGCAAGCCATAATGTCACATGGAACAATGCCATCTCATGGCCAATCATTTCCCCCACTTCCTTTAGCAGCTCGGCATCCCAGGTTTGAGCCAAAAGTGTCCCTACTGGTATTGCCGTACAGAACTGATAATAGGTTGTGCCTGTCTTTTCGACCTCTGGGGCGAAAAAGCCTCCCTCGATGGAATTCAAAAAATCCTGGGGCTGGATGCGGCCATCCACCACCTGATAACTTTGATTCAATCGTAGGCCTGCTGGTCCATCGGCCAGAACCATGCTGGCCACATTCCAGGGAGCATCCACAGCCACCGACGAGGTCTCCGCCGCCGCACCCGGCACCGTAAATCCGGCAGATCCAAGGGCACTGCCCTGTCCTTTTCCGGGATCTCCGGCCGCCAGAGCAATTAATTGCTCCTCCGACAGGGATTCCACAATTTCTCCTGCCTTTCCTGGGAATCCATCGGAATCAGACCCATATGCTATGCGCGTGGAGGAAATGCGAGAAGATTCCAGCATAACAGGAGGGATGGAGAGGGACGATGATTCTTTCAGCCAGGATGATTCCTTGGCCTTCATCTTATCTCCATCTGGCTGTATTTCCTTTAATTCCTCTTTTACCGCACAGATAGGGGCGCATTCCACCATCACAGCCTCCTTATCCAGACAAAGAGTTCCTTTAAGCTTAGCTGTATCTAAAGAATTCCCCACCCATATCCCATAGGTTCCGGCTTCCAGTACCCATGCAGATTTTTCCTCTTGATAGGATGCGAGCTGATACAGCGGGAAGGTGATTCTCATATCCTGAGTCTGACCCGGCTCAAGGACTTGAGTCTTTCCAAAACCAGCCAGCCTGCGAAACTCCTTGGGCATATTTCCCTGAGGGCAGGATACATAGATCTGAACTACTTCTTTTCCCGCATACTTATCCCCAATGTTGGCAATGGAGGTTTTCACTTGGATTTTAGGATCTTTTGTACCCATGCCTAAAGCCGTAATTTCCTGTGTCTTAATTTCAAATTCCGTATAGGACAGACCATAGCCAAAGGAGTACCGCACCGGCACATCGAAGGTATCAAAATATCGATACCCTACGTAGATTCCTTCCTCATACTTTTCAACATTCACGTTTCCGTTCTTGTGGCTGAAGGTCTGTGCATTGGGATAGTCCGCATAATCATAGGTCCAGGAATCCGCCAGTTTCCCACCAGGAGTCACATCTCCTGAGACCACATCGGCAAATGCGTTTCCGCCTTCCTGGCCCGCCTGCATGAATTGTAATATGGCTTTTATCTTAGGGAATTCTTCCGTAAATGCCAGGTCTACCAATCCACCGGTATTAATTACCAGAATGACTTCCTGATAGGATTCCATAATCTGCCCGAGAAGGGCTTTTTCTTCGGCCGAGACATAATAATCTCCTTCTGTATCGTGGCGGTCCGCATTCTCTCCCGCGACACGGCTCAGCACAAAGATGGCCACATCAGCCCCGTCGTTCTTTGCTCCATCCACATCGACGGGGTCACCACAGGGCACACTAAATTGAGCGGTGGAATAAGCGGCGAAGAAATCCCCCTTGAATTCCTCCACCTTCTCAAGGATATGCTCTTTCCACGATTGTCTGGCATGGGTATATAGCTTCTCATAGGAGTTCAGCCAAGCCTCACTTGTGATATCAAAACCGGCCTGCTTCATCCCCTGATAGATACTCACACAATCCCGCTCATTCACATCGCCTGATCCGGTACCGCCCTTGAT
>DVNN01000141.1 GCA_018714325.1 Candidatus Pelethocola excrementipullorum | reverse complement strand
GATAGTGCCACCATGAAGAAAATCACTGAAGATACTCAGGATTATACGAATAATGAAGCTGCTATGGGCGAGCTGGCCAACGGAGATTTCCAGTCTGCTTTCTTAGGCGGACAGAACCACATTAAACTATTTGCTGAGGTTGCCCCGACGATTGATATGAGCAACTGTTCTCCTTATGATCAGGGCTTGAATGAGTCCTTCCAGGGAGCCTTCAGGGATTACTTTGACGGAACCGTGGATAAGGATACGGCACTGGAAAACTTCTATGCATCGGCCATAGAAAAATATCCTGAATTAACCAAATAATAGAAGCTTATGGGGCTGCTGCAAGGATGTTGCAGCAGCCCTTTCTGAAAGGAGGTTGTGGGATGCCTGATCCTATAAAAAAGAATGCCCGTAAAAAAAACGTAAGCTATGCAAAATGGGGATATATCTTTCTTCTTCCATTTTTTATCACTTATATCATTTTTTCATTTATCCCGTTAGTTACCACAATCTACAATTCGTTCTTTGAAAATTACATGTCTGGCTTAAAACAGATCGGGCCCAATTTCATAGGGCTTGACAATTATAAAGCCATTCTGGGAAGTGATCTGTTGAAGTTTACACAGAATACGTTAATTCTGTGGATCATTGGCTTTGTTCCTCAGATTATAATATCTCTGCTTCTGGCAGTGTGGTTTACCAGCACCCGACTTCGTTTAAAGTACACTGGTTTTTTTAAGACCATCATCTATATGCCTAACTTAATCATGGCGGCATCCTTTGCCATGCTTTTCTTCGCACTCTTTTCCGATAGCGGGCCAATAAATAATCTGTTGATAAGCATGGGGATACTTGGGAAACCGTTCCGATTTTTAGCCAGTATTTGGGGAACCAGGGGACTTGTTGGCTTCATGAACTTTATGATGTGGTTTGGTAATACCACAATCTTATTGATGGCGGCTATTATGGGCGTGGATACTGCTTTATTTGAGGCAGCTGAAATCGATGGTGCAAAATCTCTTCAGGTATTTACGAAGATAACAATTCCCACCATTAAGCCAATCCTGGTTTATGTTCTTATTACGTCTATGATTGGTGGAATTCAGATGTTTGATGTCCCGCAGATATTGACCAATGGCAGGGGGACACCAGATAGAACTTCCATGACTTTGATTATGTTTCTGAATAATCATCTATTCAGCAAGAACTACGGAATGGGCGGTGCATTGTCAGTGTTGCTGTTTATCATAACAGCTATTCTCAGTTTGCTGGTATTTAAGTCCATCACCACCAAATCAGATAAGGATGGGAGGTAAGAGTTATGAAAGATGGCAAAAGAAGCAGGATGATGCTGCGGCTGCAAAGAGGTATTTGTTATCTGGTCCTGTCCCTGTTGGTTTTTTTATGTTTGTTTTTCTTCTACGTGATGGTTATAAATGCGACCAGATCGCATGCCAATATACAAAAGGGATTTTCTTTTATTCCCGGCAAATCTTTTGTGAATAATTTAAAGCATGTGCTGGGTAATAAAAATCTGCCGGTTCTAAGTGGTATCGGTAACAGCTTTCTGGTTTCGAGCTGCAGTGCTGCTCTGACCACATACTTTTCGGCGATGACAGCATATGCCATACATGCCTATGAGTTTAAGCTCAAGAAAGTGGCCTTCTTGTTCATCATGATGGTTATGATGATTCCACAGCAGGTTACCACCCTGGGATTTATTTCACTTCTGGGAAAGATGAAGCTGATGGATAGTCTGATTCCGCTGATTGTACCTTCTATAGCTGCTCCGGTAGTCTTTTACTTTATGAAGTCTTATATGGAGAGTAGTCTGCCCCTTGAGCTGATGGACGCTGCAAGAATCGATGGATCAGGGGAATACCATACCTTTAACCGGATTGTACTCCCCATTATGAAACCGGCCATGGCGGTACAGGCGATCTTCGCATTTGTCAACTCCTGGAACAATTACTTTGTTCCGGCATTGGTCATTAAGAGCGCTAATAAGAAAACCCTTCCGATTCTGATTGCACAGTTGCGGAGCGCGGATTTTCTGAAGTTTGATATGGGGCAGGTATATATGTTGGTTGCCATTGCCATAGTACCGGTTATTATTGTATATTTGTTCCTCTCCAAGTTCATCATTCGAGGGGTTGCCGTGGGGGCTGTGAAAGGTTAACGAGACCACAGGCTGCAAGGAGATGAGAATCGCACGCTGGATAGGCTAAAAGAAAACTTCATTTGGCCTGTCCAGCGTGCGATAAATGTTTATTGGTTAAAGTGCATAAAATTAAACAAATATTTTGTATGGACAAAAATCAAATTACAATTGACATATTGATATCCAAGCATTATTATATAGTTATGCAAACGGTTGCAATAACCCTTCGGGGAATTTTTTTAGCTGAATTATGCAAACGGTTGCATAAAGGAGGAATCAAGTGGGAGTGACGATAAAAGACATCGCGAAACGAGTTGGGGTTTCACCATCCACCGTTTCAAGAGTAATTAATGGAAATACTGTAATATCAGACGAAACAAGAAAAAAGATTCAAGAGGCCATGGCAGAGCTAAATTATCATCCGAATTCCAGGGCCAGGAATTTTGCAACTGGTAGTACGAATACAATTGCTCTGGTAATTGACGCGGAAGATGAGAATACCTTTTCAAACACTTTTTTTAATAGAAGCGTATATGCTATTGAAAAGGCGGCACAGAGTAATGGATATAATCTTTTAATCACCAATGACACCGATGATGCAGGTTCTTCCATAAGTGAACTGGTTTATGAGAAAAAAGTGGATGGCCTGATTCTCCCATCCTCCAGAGTTCGATCAGGATTGCTGGAATTGCTGAATCAGGAAGGATTTCCATATGTCGTGTTGGGCGAGCCGGATATATGTTCTGATAATCTGGACTGGGTGGATGTCAATAATTTTGAGGGAAGTAAGAATGCAGTAACACATCTTCTGGATCAAGGTTATAAAAGAATTGTATTCGCTGCTGAAGACACCAAAACAGTATTCTCAAAAAAAAGAATCGAAGGCTATTACAGCGCTCTGGATGAAGAAAAGGGCTGTAGAGAAAAAGCTGAGGTGATTTCATGTGGAGAGAATTATTCTCTGCTATGTGAGAAGATTGAAGATGCCATAGAGAAGCAGGGAGCTGATGCATTCCTGTGCTCCAATAATGTGATTGCCTATCATGTGATGAAAACATTGAAGAATCACAATTACTCAATGCCCAGTCAGGTGGGAATTGTCACCTTTGATAATTACCCATTTGCAGAATATATGGATCCACCATTATCAGCAGTTGATGTGGACACTTATCTGCTGGGGGAAAAGGCTGCAAGCCTTTTAATCAAAAAAATAAATAAAGAGGAGGTTGAGAAAAGAGCAGTTTTAATTGATACGGAATTCATTTTTAGAGATTCATCAAAGAGAGGAGGACTAGAGTGATTCAAGAAGCAATAAGGCACACGGGAACTTATCCTGATGTTTATCTAAAGGATAGGAAAAGACTGGTTATGATGCTTCGAACCGCGAAAAGAGATTT
>DVNN01000140.1 GCA_018714325.1 Candidatus Pelethocola excrementipullorum | reverse complement strand
GACAATACGAAGTGAATAGTGGTAAACTAATAGCGGACAGCCGTCGTCTGCGCTATCCGATACCTTATCTGAGAACCGAGGAATATCCCGGATTCCCCACCGATCTCCAATCACCTTTGCTGGCCCTATGTGCCACTGTGGAAGGAGAGAGCCGGATCGAAGAGACTATTTTTGAAGATCGGTATAAAGCAGTTTCCCAGATGAAAAACATGGGAGCAGATATCAGAATCGAAGAGAAAACCGCAGTCATTTATGGGCGGAAGCTTCACGGTGCCATGGTGAATGCCCAGGAACTCAGAGGCGGGGCCGCGTTAGTGCTGGCAGGTCTCAGTGCGAAAGGCGTTACGAAAATTGGAGATATCTGTCATATAGAGCGTGGATACCAGGATATCTGTGGAGATATCTGTAGTCTGGGGGGGAAGATTAGCAGACGGATGAATGAAGTATATGAAAGCGTGTTTCAAAATCGGGCTTGAGAGGCCTTGTTTACCGGAATTATGTATTTGAAACGTAAAGGTACGGAGGAACCTATGGGACATAGAAAGAAGAAAAGACTGCCGAAGAAACTGAAGCGTCTTATGATTGTGTCCATCAGCGGGATTATCCTTGTGGGAATCCTGCTGTTTGGTGCTATATTTTTCACCGCAAATGTGGAGGTGGTTGGGAACAGCCGTTACACGGTGACGGAGATTAGGCGGATGGTGATGAAGGGACCCCTGTCCTGGAATACATTGCTGATGTCGAAGTTTAAGGAACACATAGAGTTTGACGATATTGCATTTATGGAATCCGTGGATGTGGAGTATCTGAATCATAATACCATCCGGCTTCATGTAAGTGAGAAGTATCCCATAGGATATGTCGAATATGAGGACAAATGCTATTATTTCGATAAGGATGGGATGGTGTTGGAAAGTGAAGATAAGCAGCAGGAAGCTCCGGCAGAAAGCACTGAGAGCGGGGGGCAGCCACCTATTGTCGCAGAAGCTGTGGAAGAGGAAAGCTCTAAGCCTTTTCATCCGGAATTGACGGATGTGCCTTTGATTACTGGTCTGGAATTCCAGAAAGCCGAGGTGGGAATGAAGCTGGATGTTGCAGATGATTCTATTTTCAACACGATTCTGGGATTGGCACGTATGTTTGATAAATATGCAATGGAACCGGACAGCGTGGAAATCGATGAGAACAAAGAATTTATATTGCATTATGTAAATGTCCGCGTGGCTCTTGGAAAGGATGAAAACCTGGAGGATAAGATGACCATGGTGGCAGGAATTCTTCCAAAACTCGCCGGAGAATCTGGCGTTCTTCATCTGGAGGCATTTACAAAAGAAACACAGAATATTATCTTTGATAAAGACCAATGATAAAAATAAAAAACAGTGTGAAATCCTATGATTTTACAAAAATGAACCGTAATAAGAGACTCTGAATCACGCTTTATTTCTGCTTAATTTTCTTTTAGGTAGAAAACTGGTATGAATTGGTCCGGGAATCATTAAGAAAAAGTAAAAATTCAATGAATTTCTAAAAAAAGAGTTGATTAATTATGTAAGAAAAGATATTATATATCTATATGTAACTAAACTAATGATTATAAGGCAAAAAGTACCCAGAGGGGAATATAAATAGGCGTACGCCATGAAGGAGGAAGTACCTTGTTAGAAATTATGACAAATGAAGCCGAGTCTTCAGCAAAAATTATCGTCATCGGTGTAGGTGGCGCAGGAAATAATGCAGTGAACCGCATGGTAGAGGAAACAATAGGGGGTGTGGAATTTGTTGGTGTTAATACCGACAAGCAGGCGTTAACATTATGTAAAGCACCTACCGTTCTTCAGATTGGGGAGAAACTGACGAAGGGTCTTGGCGCTGGTGCGAAACCGGAAGTTGGCGAAAAGGCAGCAGAAGAAAGCGTTGAAGAGATAAAGCAGATTTTGGAAGGCGCTGACATGGTATTCGTCACCTGTGGTATGGGAGGCGGAACCGGTACAGGTGCAGCCCCTGTTGTAGCAGGCGTTGCGAAAGAACTGGGTATTCTGACTGTAGGCGTAGTTACTAAGCCTTTCCGCTTTGAAGCTAAGACTCGTATGAGCAATGCTCTTATGGGTATTGATAAATTAAAACAGAATGTGGATACATTGATTGTAATCCCCAATGATAAATTACTGGAGATCGTTGACCGTAGGACAACCATGCCAGAAGCTTTAAAGAAGGCTGATGAAGTTCTTCAGCAGGCGGTTCAGGGAATCACAGATTTGATTAACCTGCCGGCATTGATCAATTTGGACTTTGCGGATGTACAAACTGTCATGACCGACAAGGGCATTGCTCACATCGGTATTGGCGAAGCAAAGGGCGACGACAAGGCTCTGGAAGCCGTTCAGCAGGCTGTATCCAGTCCGTTGCTTGAGACAACCATTCAGGGAGCAAGCCATGTTATCATCAACATCTCAGGAGATATCTCTCTTATGGATGCCAATGATGCGGCAAGCTATGTTCAGAACCTGGCTGGTGAGAATGCAAATATCATCTTTGGTGCAATGTATGATGACACATTGACAGATTCTTGCAGAATCACTGTTATTGCAACAGGTCTGGATGATTTGACTGCAAAACAGCCGAGTGTTTCCGCTGCTAAGAAGGCAGCCGAGGATAAGAAGAAGAGTGCATTTAACAATGCTGGCTTCACTATGCCGACATTTACGATGCCGCAGAATAGTAATCAGTCTGCTCAGGCTCCATCTTCTAATCCGGTAGTGAGCAACGTACCGAAAAAGGATATCCAGATTCCGGATTTCCTGAAAAACCGTAAATAATAGAATATCCTTGAGGGCAGGTTGCTGTGTTATGGCAACCTGCCCTTTTTTTGGGAGGGGGACGGATTCGGGCTGGGCAAACCGCGTTGCCGCCTGGGGTGGGTGGGCGGCGGTTTCGGAGTTTGAGAATATCTAAGGTCTTTGGGTGTTTGCTAAGGGCGCGAATCAAATGACAAACTCGCTGCGCTCAGACAGTGTCATTTGATTTCGCAACGCAAGCGCCCAAAGGCCTAAGATATTCTAGAACTCCTGCAAATGCCTTTCACCCATCCCCAGGCGGCAGCACGGTTTGCTCAGCCCGAATCCTGTTTACGAGAAAATGTTAGGGGGCATGGATCAGTATTGCTGATGTAGAGTCTATTTTTGTGTGGCAACTTTATATTATATGGGGCTTGAATTTTATACCTATTTATATTTTATGTTATTATCACGTAAAGTTTAGAACCGTGAAAGGATTCTATATAAGACGGGGGAGTAGATGGTATGTTGATATTGCATGTATGGGAAGTGGGAAATTATGGTATACTAAAGTGTCAATATAAGTTTACCAGGAGGTATGAAAATGCAGATTAGCAGGGGAAGTATTGAGAGGTTTATCTCCGAACTCGTGAATAATGAATATAGTGCGGGGACAATCGAAAAGTATGCC
>DVNN01000139.1 GCA_018714325.1 Candidatus Pelethocola excrementipullorum | reverse complement strand
GAAAGCCGTAGGTGAAATTTAATATGAATTAACCGCCACGGCGATTAATAATACTACTGTTAACTCAAAGGAGAAAAAAATGAAAAAGAAATTATGTCTTGCAGTACTTTGTACACTTACTCTTAGTTTTGCAGCATGTGGAAACAATGTAACAGCCACATCATCTGCATCATCTACATCAACTTCTGAAACTTCTGAAGAAGAACAACAAACTACTGATACTTCTGAAGAAAAAGAACAAGCTACTGATACCTCTGGGGAAGAACAGGCTGCCGATATTTCTTTATCTGGGCTTGAAGCTTTTCTTTTAGAAAAAGGTGTCATAACTGGTGCCCGTACAGAAATTGCTGCTGAAATGGTAGGCGCCGTATCAGGATTTAAGTATGCAGATACAGGGGCTGAATTCTATGAATATGATACAAATTCGGATGCATATAAAACTCTTTCTGAAACTGGATCTATTGAACTTCAAGGAATGGAAGGGTTTAACGTTACAGCCGTATCAATTAACGGTAGTTATGTATTGATAGCTTCTAGTGGAACTACTCTCTCCCAAGAACTTATAGACGCTTTTAACTCATTCGGAAAATAAATATAAAATCCATATATTACCATTATAATTTAACGAATTATGCTCATAATAGTATTGTGTTTAACAACACACATTTTAAAACGGAGGTGTCAGGCTATGGATGGCAATGCGGAAATAACAGTTAGCTGTTAGCACGTATTGTTTGTTAACAGCTTAACTTCGAAGTTTGAAAGATGGGACTGTTCTCAAGGCGATTGAGTAAATCACCTTGACAGCAGTCCCTTTCTTTGACAAAAAAAGCCGAGACCTAAGTCCCGACTTTTCTTTTCGTTAAGCACTAATTGCATTACCTGTATAAAGCTGATAATATCTTCCTTGTTCATCCATAAGCTGTTCATGGGTTCCACGCTCGATAATCCTCCCCTGTTCCAGAACCATAATACAGTCTGAATTACGTACTGTGGACAACCGATGGGCAATGACAAATGTCGTCCTCCCTTTCATCAACTTATCCATTCCATCCTGAACGATTCGCTCTGTTCTCGTATCGATGGAGCTGGTGGCCTCATCCAATATCAAGACAGGAGGATCGGCAATGGCAGCCCGGGCAATAGCCAGCAACTGTCTCTGCCCCTGGCTTAAGTTGGTGCCATCTCCAGTCAACAGGGTGTCATACCCCTGTGGGAGGCGGCGGATGAAGCCATCCGCATTGGCCAGTTTAGCCGCTGCCACGATTTCCTCTTCCGATGCATCCAGTTTACCATAACGTATATTTTCTTTTACAGTTCCGGTAAACAGGTGGGTATCCTGAAGTACAATTCCCAGAGAACGGCGCAGATCCGGCAACTGAATCTTGTTAATATTAATTCCATCATATCGAATCTTACCATCCTGAATGCTGTAAAAGCGGTTAATCAAATTGGTGATTGTGGTCTTTCCGGCTCCGGTAGAACCTACAAAGGCAATCTTCTGTCCAGGTTTTGCATACAGAACCACATCGTGAAGTACAATCTTCTTCTCATCGTATCCAAAGTCCACACCATTGAATACAACATCCCCTTCTAACTCCACATAATCCACAGTACCATCCACCTGGTGCACATGTTTCCACGCCCAGTGTCCGGTTCTCGTCTCACTCTCCACAAGAACGCCGTTTTCTTTCTTTACGCTGACCAAGGTGACATAGCCTTCATCCACCTCAGGTTCCTCATCCAGAAGTTGGAAGATACGTTCCGCACCGGCCAGGGCCATTACAATCGCATTGAGCTGCTGACTCACCTGGTTAATTGGCATGCTGAAACTTCTGTTAAATGTCAGGAAGCTGGCAAGAGCACCCAAGGTCAGCCCACCTATTTGATTCAATGCAAAGGCACCGCCTACGATGGCACAAACCACATAACTGATATTGCCAAGCTGAGTATTTACCGGACCAAGCTGATTTGCAAATGCGTTAGCCTTATCTGCACTGTCAAACAAATTGTCGTTCAAATTTTTAAAGTTTTTTATACTCTCTTCCTCATGGCAGAATACCTTTACCACCTTCTGGCCATCCATCATTTCCTCAATATAGCCATTGACCTTACCAAGATCCACCTGCTGCTTAACGAAGTATTTTCCACTCATGCCCGCCAAAGTCTTGGTAGAAATCAGCATGATTGCCACCATGACCAATGTCACAACGGTCAATGGTATGCTTAGCATAAGCATGCTTACAAATACGCTGACTATGGTGATCATACTGGACAGTACCTGAGGAATACTTTGACTGATCATCTGTCTTAAGGTATCTATATCGTTGGTATAGATTGACATGATGTCCCCATGGGCATGGGTATCAAAGAACTTGATTGGAAGCAGCTCCATATGGGAAAACAGATCATTTCTCAGTTTCTGTAAGGTTCCCTGGGTTATATTAACCATGATTCTATTATAGGCATATACGGAAATGATTCCAATCCCATAAAAGATTGCAACTTTTCCAATGGCTCCGGCCAACGGCCCAAAGTCAGCATGCTCTGCCAACAACAGCGGCGTTATATAATCATCAATCAGGTTTTTTGTAAACATGATTCCCTGAACATTGGCAAGCACTCCCACCAAGATCAAAATAGCCACAAGTACATATTGAATCCCATAGCTGCTCAGCACATATCGCATTAATCTTCGAAAGGTCATCATAGGATTCTTGGTTTCAGTCATCTTCCCACGTCCTCGTTTGTCGCCCTTTGTTTTTTCCGCCATATCATGCACCTGCCTTTTCATCAAAATCACCGCCTCCCCTGGTCTGGGATTCATAAACCTCGCGGTAAATCTCATTACTTTCCAATAATTCTTCATGAGTGCCAAATCCCGAGATTCGACCTTCTTCCATGACAATGACTCGATCCGCCTGCTGTACACTGGAGATACGCTGGGCAATAATTATCTTCGTAGTATCTGGTATCTCCTCTGCAAAGGCCTTTCGGATTTTGGCATCCGTAGAGGTATCCACCGCACTGGTGCTATCATCCATAATTAATATCTTCGGCTTCTTTAAGAGTGCTCTTGCGATACAAAGCCTCTGTTTCTGGCCTCCGGATACATTGCTTCCCCCCTGTTCAATATAGGTCTCATACTTATCCGGCATCTTCTCAATAAATTCATCCGCACAGGCCAGCCTACAGGCCCTCTCACACTCTTCCTGGGTGGCATCCTTGTCACCCCAGCGCAGATTCTCCAGAATAGTACCGGAAAATAAAACATTCTTCTGCAAGACTACGGATACCTCATTACGCAGTGTCTCCATATCATAGCTCCGTACATCCTTACCGCCCACCAGGATTTCTCCACCTGTCACATCATAAAGCCTGCTGATCAGATTGATCAAACTAGTCTTGGCACTTCCGGTACCACCGATAATGCCTATGGTCTCACCGGAATGGATCTTCAGATTAATATCCTTCAGCACCGACTCTTTGCTTTCCTGTCCATAGGCAAAGTCCACAT
Organism: Candidatus Pelethocola excrementipullorum; assembly: GCA_018714325.1. Lineage (GTDB taxonomy): Bacteria > Bacillota > Clostridia > Lachnospirales > Lachnospiraceae > Novisyntrophococcus > Novisyntrophococcus excrementipullorum. The sequence goes on along the minus strand of DVNN01000139.1, from coordinate 3,409 downwards.
GGGAAAACTCGATACTTCCATCCGTCACTTCATAATCAGGGTTCTCCGGATTATGAATATCACTTGTTTCATTAAGTACTTCTGAGATACGTCTGGCACTTGCCGCACTCATGGTTATCATGACAAAAACCATGGACAGCATCATCAGGCTCATCAGGATATTCATACAATAAGCCAGCAGACTCATCAACTCTCCTGTGGTCAGGGCATCCACCACAATCATCTTGGCACCCAGCCAGCTGATCAGAAGCACACAAGTATACACAGTTACTTGCATCAACGGAGCATTGAAAACCAAGTTACATTCCGCCTTAAAGAAGATTTTGTAAATGTTATAGCTGGTTTTCTTAAACTTGGAAATCTCATGTTCTTCACGTACATAGGCCTTAACTACGCGAATGGCGGACACATTTTCCTGAACGGAAGCATTCATGTCATCGTACTTAGGAAATGCCTGCTGGAAGTATTTCGTAGCTCTGCTCATAATCAGAAACAATGCTCCACCCAGCAAAATAACCGCTGCCAGATAGATGCTCGCAAGCCGTCCATTGATGCGGAAGGCCATAAACATTGCACAGAGCAGGCTGGCGGGCGCACGGGTGAACATCCTGAGAATCATCTGATATGCATTCTGCAGATTGGTTACGTCGGTGGTCAGTCGGGTGACCAAACCTGCGGTGCTGAATTTATCTATATTGGAAAATGAATAGTTTTGTATATTCCGAAACATGGACTCCCTCAAATTACGGGCAAATCCAGTGGAGGCTCTGGCACCGAACCTGCCGCCAATCATACCGGCCGCAAGCCCCACCGCCGCCGCTGCCACCATCCAGCCACCAACCACATATATATGACGGAGATTTCCTTTTGTGACACCCTCATCTATGATGGAGGCCATAAGAAATGGAATCGCCGTCTCCATAATCACCTCTAAAATCATACACAAAGGAGTGAATATCGAATCTCTCTTAAACTCCTTTACTTGCTTCATCAACGTTTTAATCATCCTGTTCCTCCCTCATATTCATTCTCTCCAAACGTTGTACTTCAAGATTTTCTTTCAATTTACGAATCACAAGGTAAAAGGTATCCAGCTCCTCTTCACTAATTCCTTCTATCGTACGCTGATCCAACCCGGCTATGAGCAGCTGGGTATCCTCATGGAGCTTAATTCCAGTTTGGGTCAGTTTTAGTTGCTTAAGTCTGGCATCATGGGCAACAGCTTCACGAACCAGATATCCTTTTTTCTCCATCAGCTTCAATATGTTGGTCACCGTAGAACGGCCGATGGAAAAATATGCTTCAATGTCCTTCTGATAGATGTTCATTTCCCTGTTCTCGTAGAGATAGCCAATAATCCAGCCATGCATGATTGTAAGCTCATCCAGTCCATTGGACCTTACCGAGGACGCAAAATTCCTCATCAGCATATTGTCTAGTGTACGTACTTCAAATCCGACTCTGATATCCTGTCTCATCCCACTCTCCTATTAGTTCTATATAAAACAGTTCGCTATAAAACATATTACATTTATCCTCATTTGCTGTCAACAAAAAATTGAAAAGTGCTGATGAAAATGTAATACCAGACAAAAATAAGGGCTGGTTTTCGGGAATAACGCATGTTGACAGTTCCACCTGTGGGAACCACTATGCTCATATTCAGAGAAAACCAACCCTCATCAGAACTTACGGCTCACCTTGCTTTTGGCCTGGCGTATCGATAGAATATAATGCCGGTGACCAAAATTATAAGTGATACTATGATATAGATTGCGGAATTGGACGCCGTAAGTCCCCCATACAGTATGGTTAAAGCACCTAAAATCGCAAGAATCGGGCAGAGGATACCTGTAACCTTATTCTTAATGAGCCCTTTTTTCGTCCTTATCATAATTCCTGCATACAACACGATATAAAAAATATACATAATTACGATTGGAATCGATGATACATCTATCCCTGCATCCTTCAAACCAGGTGCATAAATGGATAAGAAATGCACAATCAGCCAGAAAATTGCAAATCCAAAGCTAAGCAGCGAAGATGGTACCGATATTTTGTATTTTGGATGAATCCGGGCCACTTTATCACTATAAGGAATATCCTTGCGCAAGGCCAGCGCATAGGGTACTCTTGTACCTCCCAAAGACAGTCCATTGGCAGTTCCCAATACGGAGATAATGACCATCAGCAACATCAATTTCTCACCCCAGGGGCCGAATAATTGATTGGCCGCCAGAGAAAATGCCAAGTCACCGGTTTCTATAATGTTTTCCGGCCCAATCAAGTATGAGATGCCCAGAAAATAACTAACATAGACAATCAATATGAGAATTGGACTGATGACCAAAGCAAGGGGCAGATTCCGCTTCGCATTTCTGATCTCGTGACAGATGGACGGTGCAATGGACCAGCCATCATAAGAGAATGCAACGGATACAATGGCTCCGCTGGATGCCATAATCGTAGGCAGGTTCACCACGTTGCCGGAGGCTGCTCCTGGGTCTCCAAATATAATTCCCAAAACTGCGATTAAAAACAAGGGAATCAGCTTGATGAACATGGACGATGTTTGAAAATGCCCAGATAATCTGGCTGAAAAGATATTCAGCATATAGATTAGGAACAGATAGATAAGGCTCAATATCCACACCCCATATTCTCCAAATGTCAGTTGAGGAAATAAAGATATGGTATAATTGGCTCCCACAAAGCAGATAACTGCCGTCAATCCTGGATAGTATACGATTCCCTGGAACCATCCCAATATAAATGCAAATTTGTCTCCAAAAGATTTTTCGGCATAGCTGATAAGACCACCCGCATCGTCGGTTATCTTAGCCCATTCCGATATGGTGATGCCACCAAAGATAATTCCAAAGGCTCCTATCACCAGAACCAGGCATCCGATTGCCACATTGCCATCCGTCTGAATCAAAATGTCATCTGCCTTAAAGAAGATACCTGAGCCTATGACAATACCTACAATCATGGCGATAGACATCAATAAGCCGTATTTTCGCTCTTCTGTTTCCTTCATTTCCATACCTCTACTTATCACTTATGATTTTATCACTCCATAACTTTATTACTTTATCGAAGAAAATTAATTCTTTATAGCAAAAAATAGCTGTTGCAATAAATGCAACAGCTATTTTTGTACTGCCGGCGATGGGACCTGAACCCAATTAGGGGAGTTTTATATAAGTCTCATAAACACTGGTTTTTCCTTCTACTCTGCATAAACACTGGATTATATGAAATGATTAATTACACTTTCCACACTATTTTACACTAATTAATCGCTATTTACAATACTATACAACACGAAATGATAAATATCCCCGGCATTTGCACCCAGGGTATACTGAACCTTCTGTGTATATCCGCAGTGGGAACATCTCAC
>DVNN01000138.1 GCA_018714325.1 Candidatus Pelethocola excrementipullorum | reverse complement strand
GCAATGATCTTCTTCCACAACGGACTCTTGGCTCCGCCGCCGCAGATCTTTGTCCTCTCGATCTTAATTCCCAGTGATTTGGCTATCTCAAAAGAATCACGGATTGCGAATGCCACACCTTCCAGCACCGCCTGAGTCATGTCTGCTCTGGTGGTATCCATGGTCATCCCGATGAAGGTCCCCCTCGCATTGGGGTTGTTATGAGGAGAGCGCTCTCCCATCAGGTAAGGCAAAAAGAATACATGATTGTCTCCCAGTTCCCCGATTTTCTTCTGCTCTTCACCATATTCTTTCGTTCCAACAATGTCATCCATCCACCACTTATTACAGGAAGCGGCGCTGAGCATACAGCCCATCAGATGGTAATATCCATCCGCATGATCAAAGGAATGGAGTCCGTTGAATTCGTCCACACCAAAATTCTTGCTGGAAATGAAGATGGTTCCACTGGTTCCAAGAGAAATATTACACTTTCCATCTCCCACGGTTCCCGTTCCCACGGCCGCCGCTGCATTGTCACCGGCACCTGCCACAATCTTGACAGTTTCCGGGAAGCCCAGCTCTGCTGCCAACTCCGGTTTGATGGTTCCAACCGTATCATAGCTTTCGAATAATTTAGGAAGCATCTCTTCTTTGATATGACAGATCTCAATCATCTCTTTTGACCAGCACTTGTGCTGAACATCCAAAAGCAGCATGCCGGAAGCATCGGAATAATCGGTACAGTGAACACCGGACAGCTTATAAGCAATATAGTCTTTTGGAAGCATGATTTTGGCAATCTTCCCAAAGTTTTCAGGCTCCTCTTCCTCCATCCAAAGGATCTTTGGAGCTGTAAAGCCGGCAAATGCAATATTGGCCGTATACTGGGACAGTTTATCCTTACCGATCACCTGATTCAGGTAATCCGTCTGTTTCTGTGTTCTTCCATCGTTCCACAAAATAGCAGGGCGGATCACATTATCATCCTGATCCAAAGTAACCAGACCATGCATCTGTCCGCCGAAGCTGATGCCTCCAATCAGGGACTTATCGACGTCTGCTGTCAGCTCTTTCAAACCTTCCATCACCGCCGACCACCAATCCTCCGGTTTCTGCTCAGACCAGCCGGGGTGTGGGAAAAATAACGGATATTCTTTCGATACAATATTCTTAATCTCGCCGCTGCCTTCCATCAGAAGCAGCTTCACAGCCGATGTACCTAAATCTACGCCTATATAGTACATACCTTTCCTCCTTACGACTAATGGGTTTTTGTTTCATGATAAGTATGGGACATACCTGGTACCACCCTGGGACTCCCCTCCAATCGGATGAGAGCCCTCAGGTGGTAGAAGATCTGTCCCTTCACCTAGCATGTTACATACTTATTATGCAAATGGGTTTTCTGTCGGATAACGAACGCCAGCCGGCTGGTTGTAGCCGATTTCATCCACTTCAACACCGATGTATTTGAACACTTCAAACAGTGCCTTACCGAAGTTTCCGAATGCTACAGCGCCATGGTGTGGATAGTTACCTTCAATCAATACGTGACGGTAGAATCTACCCATCTCCGGAATAGCGAAGATACCGATACCACCAAAGGATTTGGTTGCTACCGGAAGCACTTCACCCTGTGCGATGTAAGCACGAAGCTTGCTGTCAGCGGTGCTCTGCAGACGGTAGAAGGTAATATCTCCAGGCATGATATCTCCTTCCAGAGTTCCCTGAGTTACTTCTTCCGGAAGACTTCTTGCCATGATCAGCTGATATTTCATGTTGCATGATGTCAGCTTCTTAGAGCAAGTATTACCACAATGGAATCCCATGAAGGTGTCTTTCTGTGTATATGGGAACTGACCTTCGATGCTTTCCTTGAACATATCAGCAGGTACTGTATTGTTGATATCAAGCAGAGTTACAACGTCATCAGACACACAAGTTCCGATGAACTCACTCAATGCGCCGTAGATATCCACCTCACAGGATACCGGAATTCCTTTTCCAGTCAGACGGCTGTTTACGTAGCAAGGCACAAATCCAAACTGAGTCTGGAATGCAGGCCAGCATTTTCCTGCGATTGCCACATATTCTCTATAGCCTTTATGCTCTTCAATCCAGTCCAGAAGAGTGATTTCATACTGGGCCAGTTTAGGAAGAATCTCTGGTTTCATATTGCCTTCGCCAAGCTCTGCTTCCATGTCTTTGACAACTTCCGGAATACGTGGGTCATTTGCATGATTGTTAAATGCTTCGTACAGATCCAGCTCTGAGTTCTCTTCGATTTCAACACCCAGGTTATAGAGCTGTTTGATCGGTGCATTACATGCCAGGAAGTTCAGCGGACGAGGTCCAAAGCTGATGATTTTCAGGCTCTTCAGTCCAACGACAGCACGTGAGATCGGCACGAATTCGTGAATCATATCGGCACATTCTTCTGCTGTTCCAACCGGATATTCCGGGATATATGCTTTGATATTACGCAGTTTCAGGTTGTAGCTTGCATTCAGCATACCACAGTAAGCATCACCACGGCCCTGAATCAGGTTATCACCTGTCTCCTCTGCTGCCGCTACGAACATAGCTGGTCCGTCAAAATGTTTTGCAAGCAGGGTCTCAGAGATTTCTGGTCCAAAGTTTCCAAGATAAACAACCAGAGCATTACATTCATTGGCTTTCACATCTTCCAAAGCCTGAACCATATGTATTTCGCTCTCAACGATACAGATTGGACATTCGTAGATATCCGCTGCATCATATTTTGCTTTGTAAGCCTCTACCAATGCTTTTCTTCTGTTTACGGAAAGACTTTCCGGGAAACAGTCTCTACTTACTGCTACAATACCAATTTTAACTTTAGGCATGTTAATCATTATTAAAATCCTCCATCTTAATTTTTAATTATAAAAAGGACAGATTGTCCTATCCCACCAGATAAATCGTGATTATACAGTCAGGTTCTCACCTTTCAGTCCCACGAATGCCCCATCTTCTCCCAATCCACTTTCTTCATGGGCGATCAGCCACTTGTTCTTGGCTGTCATCAGACGGTCTTCCGGGAATTTGCCAGAAAGCTCCGGCATATCGGTGTTCGTGCCTTTTGGAAGAATAATTGCCACTTGGAATCCTTCTTCTGTCAGATTGCAGGGTGCATAGTGCAGTGTTGTGCCATATACCTCAACTACGGTTCCAGCCGGCACTTCAAAAGCCTCCATCTTAGAAGTTTCATATGTGAAATCCTCCTCGATGTCCTGTTCTGATCCCACAATCAGGATACATCCCTGAACCGGAATATTAACCTCGCTGTCTCTGTGATATTCCACAGCATCGAGCTTGTGATTATTGCCATTACAATATCCAATCTGAATCGGCATACCTCCGTATATGCTGTCCTGAATCATCTGTGCCTCGGCACTTGCCTCCAGCGATTCATCTCCAGGCACATACGCAACATCCTGGGTCAATGGTGTTTTGGCCAGACGCTCCAATAAATCCGGCACTTCGATTGGCAGGATTCTTCCATACTTACGAAATGCAGGATCTGTCACCTTTTTAATCTGCATGAATAAATGACTCCTTTCTCTTCTTTTGACACAGTTCATATGAAACTGTATACTCACTTTAGGGTCTGAATCAACAATTAGTTTACTTACTAAACTAATTATGTTATAATCATCATAACTCAAACATCTAAAAAAATCAACATGTTTTTTTAGGAAATACAAGCTTTTTAATTACAAAAACCTCAGGCCATAAAGTCTGAGTAATTTCATATAACAGGGGGCATTTTATGGTTACAGGCAGTAAAGAATTAATTCGAGATATGAATACCCAGTTGGTCCTGCGCACAATCATGGAGGAAGGACCAATATCACGGGCCTCTGTCTCACAAAAACTGGGGCTTACCAAAGCCACGGTCTCTGCGATTGTACAAGTACTGTTGGATAAAGAATTGGTATTAGAGGTAGGAAGTGATGATACAAAGCGTGGGCGTAAACCCATTCTGCTGGAACTGAATAAAAGTTGTGCCTACAGCATCACCATCGATCTTTCCACAGACTATATCACCTTATTCTCTGCCAATCTCATGGGGGAAAACTGTGTGCTGAAACAGTTCGAGAATCATGAGAACCAGACCACCATTCTACCGGCTCTGATACGAATCATCGAGGAGATGCGTGATCAGCTGCCCTCTTCTACTTATGGGCTGGTCGGAATCTGCATCGGCATCCATGGTGTGGTACATAAAAACCAGCTGGTATTCGTACCATATTCCCCTTATCAGGGGCTGGATTTCACCAACACCTTGGAGAAACACTTCCAGATTCCCGTCCTTGTGGAAAATGAGGCGAATCTTTCAGTGCTGGGGGAATGGGCATATTCTTTTCATGCGAAAAACATGTTGTCCATCAGTGTCCATTCCGGTATCGGTGTGGGGATTGTCATGGATAATCAGCTGATTACCGGACAGGATGGATATGCCGGAGAATTCGGACACACCATCATTTCCATCGACGGCAGGCCCTGTCCCTGTGGAAATCAAGGATGTCTGGAGCAATATGGTTCAGAACGGGCACTTCTGAAGGAGTTATCGGAGAAAAAGGGACATAAGATCACACCGGAGCATTTTATGCACCTGTATCAAAAAGGAGACGAGGATGCCCTTCATACCATGGATTTATTCGTCAAATATATGGCCATCGCCATCAGTAATCTTTTGACTACTTTTAATCCTGAAATCATCGTTATCAATAGTTCCTTTACCATGAATTTTCCAGATAAAGTTCAGGATATCCACGAACATATCCATAACAAGATGGCGAAGTACTGCAATCTGGTACCTTCCCGGTTACAAGATACAGCGATCCTGCTAGGAGGCGTTTATTTATGTAGTCGAAAATTCTTGGAATTATAACAAACGGGCAATGGGGGAGAGACGCAGAAATCCAGCGGAGCCGGCAGTCCGTACCGCAGAATGCTTCGCCGCTTTCTTCAACGTGCTCACTTCCCCTCAGCCTGAGGTCTTCGGGCGCGTTCCCACATGTTTCAGAAAGCGGCGAAGCATTCTGTAGTACTACCTGTCGACTCCGCTGGATTTCTGCTGTTTCTTGGTTGCTCCATTTTTTTGTTTTTAGAATCTTAGATTAATAAAATGGGCGTGCTTTCCGCTTCAAGCGTTCTTGGAAAATTTCTTCATTTTCTTCAGCAGATGGAGCATTGATAATTCCAACGTCGTTATAGTAGATATCAATGGAATATACCATTTTT
>DVNN01000001.1 GCA_018714325.1 Candidatus Pelethocola excrementipullorum | reverse complement strand
TAAAAGTAGATAATATTTTGTTTTTTAAAGAAGAATGTGAGCTGAGGTATGAAAGCTATATTACTGGAGGAGGAGGTAATGAAGTGAGCACCTCTGGTGCAGTGGTAGGTACGTTATTATTTGGGGCTATTGGTGGATATGTTGGTGCCAATAGAAACCGAGGAATTGAAAACATTAATTCGTCTACAATAGAACATGACACAAGAGTTGTCGCATTGACCTTTTATGACGATGGAATAAGGTACAGAATTGCTTTTACTATTGACGCATTGGAAGCTTTAGAATGGTTAATTCCAGAGAAGCGTTATACTTATGTAATAGATAAACGATGTAAAGTTTATGAGAAGAATAATTTCTAAAGATTATTTTCAGTATAAATGTATCCTGTACAATAGGTTGATTATTATATAACTTTAAAGATAAAAAGATAGCCACAGGATTTTCTTTGCTGGATAAAAAGGCACTAAATGTGAATTTGGAAAAGCTAAATAATTAAATCGTGTATTGCTAGTGTATAAATGCAGTTCCTTTGTAGTGAGAATAAAAAATTCCCCACCTCTTATAAAAGAGTGGGGAATTTGTGTTCACATTATTAAATTTAAAACCGTGCGCCTCCCTTCGAACCTCCATCACGAACGTTACCTTTACAGTTAACTCGGCCCAGGCACCCTCACGGCACACGAAAGGTTCTATTTAGTGCTGCTGCATTCCTGCCCTGACACGATTCATAGATTTCCGTTGCGCGAGACCCAGACGTCATCGCCACTTATAAAGGCCAGCTTCGCAATGAAAAGCCCTCTGTTCGGCATCACCCCTGCTGTAGCGGATTGCAGGTATAGGGCACCGCTATCTCCCCGGCTGCACGGATTTTAAGTATAACTTGTTTTTTTATATTTGTCAATGAAATCAACCGGATTTTCTGATGGGATATTGTTCACTGATTATGAAACCTTTTTGTTTATTCTTGTTAGGAAGAGAAAAATAAGTTATACTATCAAAATAGAGAGTAAAAACTGTGTAAATGTAAGATTGGAGGGTATGCCATATGTTGAGAATTGGTCTTCTGACAAGCGGGGGCGACTGTCAGGCCTTGAATGCCACTATGCGGGGCGTGGTGAAAAGCCTTTTTAATAACATGGAGAATCTGGAAATCTATGGTTTTATGTATGGATATAAGGGGCTGATCTACGGGGATTACCGTATGTTGAGTGACAGTGATTTCTCGGGAATCCTGACCAGAGGCGGCACTATTCTGGGCACCTCCAGACAGGCTTTCAAGCAGATAAAGGAGCCTGATGAAAATGGAGTGGACAAGGTGGAGGCCATGATCCAGACCTATCAGAATTTGGAATTGGATTGTCTGGTGATTCTGGGCGGAAACGGCAGTCAGAAAACCGCCAATCTGCTAAGGGAAGAAGGCTTAAATATCCTTCATCTTCCGAAGACGATTGACAACGATATCTGGGGAACGGATTTGACATTTGGTTTCTACAGTGCGGTGAACATTGCCACAGAAGCAATCGACTGCATCCACACTACGGCATCTTCCCATCAACGGGTGTTCATCGTTGAAATCATGGGGAATAGAGCCGGATGGTTGACGCTGTATGCGGGAATAGCCGGAGGAGCGGATATCATACTGATCCCGGAGATTCCTTACAATATCGACCGTGTGGTGGAGGCGATTAATCGAAGGAAGGAACGGGGTAGCGGCTTTACGATTCTGGCCGTGGCGGAAGGAGCGCTCTCCGAGATGGAAGCCTCCCTTCCGAAGAAGGAACGGAAGAAGGAACTGGAAGCCAGAGCTAAAAAATATCCATCCGTATCCTATAAGATAGCTGAGGAGATTGAGCAGATCACCGGAATGGAAATCCGTGTGACCGTGCCTGGACATACCCAGCGTGGCGGAAGTCCCTGCCCTTATGACCGGGTGCTTTCCACCAGGATTGGTTCTGAGGCGGCAAAACTTATTATGAGAAATGAGTTTGGATATATGGTGGGCATCGTCAATGGAAAGGTTAAGAAAATTCCGTTGGATCGATGTGCCGGAAGGTTAAAAAAGGTATCCGCAGATGCACAGGAAGTGCAGGATGCCAAGAGAATGGGGATTAGCTTCGGAGATTAAATGACTAAAGGGATGGTGGTTTAACCCCAGCCGTCCGAATTAAGATAGGAGAGATACCATGAGCTATACTGCTCTATATCGTAAGTTTCGTCCGGATACATTTAACGATGTAAAGGGACAGGATCATATTGTAACTACATTAAAAAATCAGATTAAGGCCGACCGGATCGGACATGCTTACCTGTTCTGTGGAACTCGCGGAACAGGTAAAACCACGATTGCCAAAATCCTGGCGAAGGCTGTAAACTGTGAGAACCCTGTGGATGGAAGTCCCTGCAATGAGTGTGAATCATGTAAGGCCATCAGCGCAGGAGTTTCCACGAATGTAATAGAGATTGATGCGGCTTCCAACAACGGTGTGGATAACATCCGTGAGATCAGGGAAGAAGTGGCGTACCGGCCTACCCAGGGGAAATACAAAGTCTATATCATTGACGAGGTTCATATGCTTTCCACAGGAGCCTTCAACGCACTTTTAAAGACCCTGGAAGAGCCCCCGTCCTATGTCATATTCATACTGGCTACGACGGAATCCAATAAGATACCGGTGACTATCTTGTCCCGATGCCAGCGTTACGACTTTAAGCGTATCACCATTGATACCATTGCGGACCGGCTTTTGGATCTGATGCAGCAGGAAAAAGTGGATGTGGAGGAGCGGGCTGTCCGCTATGTAGCGAAAGCGGCAGACGGCTCCATGCGTGATGCTTTGAGTCTTTTGGATCAGTGTATCGCCTTTTATCTGGGGGAAACCCTGACTTATGACAAGGCTCTGGAAGTTTTGGGAACCGTGGATACCGAGGTTTTCAGCCAGCTTCTAAGAAAAGTCATAAACCAGGACGTGACGGGGAGTATCCATATCCTCGAGCAGCTGGTCAATGAAGGAAAAGAGATGAGTCAGTTTGTCAATGACTTTACCTGGTATATGAGAAACTTGCTTTTAGTGAAAACTTCTGATAATCTGGAGGATGTGTTGGATGTATCCACGGATAATCTGAAGCTGATGCAGGAAGAAGGCACGATGATTGACGTGGATACGTTGATGAGGTATATCCGTATCTTTTCTGACCTCTCCAGCCAGATTCGCTATGCGTCTCAAAAGCGTGTACTGGTAGAAATAGCATTGATAAAATTAAGTAAACCCCAGATGGAAATCAATGTGGACTCCCTTTTGGATCGTATCCGTATCTTGGAAGAAAAGATGGAACAGGGGATTCCCGTAAGTGTTCAGCCACAGAGTTCTCAGGGAGGCGCCATGATGGCGGCTGCGGCAGAACCGGCGAAACCCAGACCAAAGCCTGCGAAAGCTGCGCCGGAGGATCTGAAACGGGTGCGTGCCGAGTGGAAGTTCATCATTGCCCAGGTGGGAAGCGGTATGATGCGCCAGTATCTACATCGTTCCATACCGAAATACAATGGTGAAACAGGGGAACCAAAGCTGTTTATCGAGTTTCAGGATAAGAATGCCCAGTTCTATCTGGAAAAAGAAGAGGCAAAGCAGGAGATAGAAGGAATCATCGAAGAAAGGATCGGAAAATCCGTAGAGGTGGAGATGCTGATTGCCGAAGGGCATAAGCACGACGCCCTGGAAGAGATCGATCTGGATGCTATCCTGAAAGAAGCGGTTCATATGCCAGTGGATATAGAAGAGGATTAAGAATAGAATAATAAGAAGAACGATGGAACGTCCGGATCGCCTGAATCCGCCTGAGATTATGCGGTTACGGGATTAGCAGACGGATTGAGGCGGTCCGGACATTCCATGTTTGGGTTACGTAATTAAAAGGAGGATTTAGAAGATGGCAAAAAAAGGTGGATTTCCAGGCGGCATGGGTATGCCTGGCAATATGAATAACCTGATGAAACAGGCGCAGAAGATGCAAAAACAGATGGAAGAGAATCAAAAGGCTCTGGAAGAGAAGGAGTTTACGGCATCAGCAGGCGGCGGTGCTGTGGAAGTTACTATTTCCGGTAAGAAAGAGATCACCAAGGTGAAGCTGGCTGAAGAAGTGGTGGATCCGGATGATATTGAGATGCTGGAAGACCTTGTGATGGCAGCTGCCAATGAAGCGCTGCGTCAGGTGGAAGAGGCATCATCCAGCATGATGTCTAAGATGACCGGTGGTCTTGGCGGCCTTGGCGGAGGATTACCTTTCTAATGGATTATTACAGCAGTCATATTAACAAGTTGATTGAACAATTTGCCAGATTACCTGGCATCGGGGCCAAATCGGCCCAGCGTCTGGCTTTCCATATCATCCATATGCCCAAAGACCAGGTTCAGCAGCTTACGGATGCGATTAAAGGAGCCAGAGAGAATGTGCAGTACTGCAAAGAATGCTGCACACTTACGGACCGGGAAATCTGTCCGATCTGTGACAATCCTAAGCGCGATCATAAGCAGATTATGGTGGTGGAGAATACCAGGGATCTGGCTGCTTATGAGAAGACTGCGAAGTTTGAGGGCGTCTATCATGTGCTGCATGGTGCCATTTCACCGATGCTGGGCATTGGACCTGATGATATCAAGCTGAAAGAACTGATGCACAGACTTCAGGGGGATGTGGATGAAGTGATCATCGCCACCAATTCCAGTTTGGAGGGTGAGACCACAGCCATGTATATCAGTAAATTAATCAAACCCACCGGAATCAAGGTGACGAGAATCGCCAGCGGGGTTCCGGTTGGGGGAGACCTGGAGTACATTGATGAGGTAACCCTGCTTCGTGCACTGGAAGGAAGGGTGGAGCTTTAGTAGTATGGGGAAGAAGAAAGTCACATCGTCAGATATCGCAAGAGAGGCTGGAGTTTCCCAGGCCACGGTTTCGATGGTCTTGAATAAGAAGTATAATGTCTCATTTTCCAAGCAGACCATAGAACGGGTGGAGGCGGCGGCAAAGGATCTGGGCTATGTGGTGCCAAAGCGCCGGATGCGTTCGGACAGTAAAAGCAGAAAATTGATTGTGGTATTTTGCCCGACGCTGACCAATCCTTATTATGTCATGCTTCTGCAGGGCATCGAAGAGGTGGCAAAGGAGAATGGCTACGGAGTATTTGTATGCAATACCCAGAGGGATTTGAAGATGGAGGAACGGTATCTGAAGATGATGGGGACCGTTCAGCCCATGGGCATCATCTATACCAGTAATCCCAGTACCTGTTATAAAGAACAGGTTCGGGAGTTATCTGAGAGGATTCCCCTGGTAATCATCAATAACCGGGAAAACACTCTGGAAGTGGATGCGGTTGAGCTGGATAATTCCAAGCCGGGACAATTGATGGCCAGACATCTTTTGGAACTGGGACATCGCAAGGTGGCTTTTGTTTCACCCCCTTTGACCCGGCGACAGCAGCAGCGTTTTAAGCGCGTGGAAGGGTTTGTCCGGGAATTTAGAGACGCAGGTTTTGGGGACTCGGTTTTAGTGAAATCGGCGGATGAAGAGATGGACAAGCAGATGCCCAGTATCGACTCCGAGTATAAGATTGGCTATAATCTGGCGAAAGAGCTTTTGACGGAGCACCCGGATCTGACCGCTATGGCCGGTCTAAATGATATGATTGCACTGGGGATCATTGACGCGTTAACCGAGGCCAGAAAGAAGGTTCCGGCAGATGTGTCTGTGCTGGGATGTGACAATATTCTATTTTCCAGGATGCGCAGCATATCACTTACGACAATTGAGCATTTCGTACCATTAAAAGGTAGGGATGCCTGTGATATCATATTGAAAAAGATTCAGTCCCAAAGTGCGAAGGAAGGGGAACTTATGCCCACAAGCATCTATCACGTGGAGTATGAGCCCAAGCTGATCGTAAGAGGGACGACTTCTTATGCCAAAAAATAAAATAAATGCGAATGCGGAAATTATTATTAATAATTTTTGCATTTTATCACGAGATTCATAAGAAAAACAAGAATAACGAATGAAATTTATGATAATACAACTGGATTTCATTAATAAAAAATAGTTTATTAATAAAAAAAGTAATTAATAAATATGCTGGGTGTTGAAGAATTTGATTCCTATGGTATACTTAATCTATAAAAATAGTAACTATTCAAAGTTTTAGGTGGAATTTGTAGAAATAGAGGTTTTTCCATGATATCATGAAAGAACCAAAGAAATTTGAATAGTTCCTAATAATACACTAATTATTCCAGGGAGGAATTCATCATGAAATTTTTTATCGACACAGCAAATGTAGAAGACATCAAAAAGGCCAATGATATGGGTGTTATCTGTGGTGTTACCACAAACCCATCTCTGATTGCAAAAGAGGGAAGAGACTTTAACGAAGTCATCAAAGAAATCACTTCAATCGTAGATGGACCAATCAGCGGTGAAGTTAAGGCTACCACTGTGGATGCGGAAGGCATGATCAAAGAAGGACGTGAGATTGCAGCGATCCATCCGAACATGGTTGTAAAAATTCCGATGACTGTTGAAGGATTGAAAGCCTGTAAAGTGCTGAGCTCCGAGGGAATCAAAACAAATGTTACCCTGGTTTTCGCTTCGAACCAGGCTCTTCTGGCTGCGAGAGCAGGTGCTACCTATGTTTCTCCTTTCCTTGGACGTCTGGATGATATCAACGTTAGAGGCGTGGATCTGATAGAGGAAATCAGCGAGATGTTCGCTGTTGCAGGCATTGATACAGAAATCATCGCTGCCAGCGTCCGCAACCCGATTCATGTAACTGACTGTGCCCTTGCAGGCGCTGATATTGCCACTGTTCCTTATAGTGTAATCGAGCAGATGACAAAGCATCCGTTGACAGATGCCGGTATTGCAAAATTCCAGGCGGACTACAAAGCTGTATTTGGTGAATAATAGAATCAATCCCACAAGATGTGGGAGGGTGACACTTGACAAATAAAGGAGAATAGAGCATGAACACATTAGAGCTTCAAAAGACTGCCAATGAGGTTCGTAAGGGAATCGTAACTGCCGTACATGGGGCAAAAGCGGGACATCCTGGCGGATCTTTGTCAGCAGCTGATATTTACACATATTTGTACTTTGAAGAGTTGAATATCGACCCGAAGGACCCTAAGAAAGCCGACCGTGACCGGTTTGTGCTCTCCAAAGGGCATACAGCTCCGGGATTATATTCCGTACTGGCTGAAAGAGGCTATTTCCCAAAGGAGGATTTGCCGACGTTGCGTCATCTGGGTTCCTATCTTCAGGGACATCCGGACATGAAACATATTCCAGGCGTTGATATGTCCAGTGGTTCTCTTGGACAAGGCATTTCAGCAGCAGTAGGTATGGCTTTGTCTGCAAAACTCTCCAATGACAGTTATAGAGTTTATACACTGTTGGGAGATGGAGAAATCCAGGAAGGGCAGGTATGGGAGGCGGCTATGTTTGCCGGTGCCCGTAAACTGGATAACCTGGTGGCAATCGTGGACAATAATGGACTTCAGATTGATGGACCCGTTGCAGAGGTTTGCTCTCCGTATCCGATCGATAAGAAGTTTGAGGCATTTAACTTCCATGTGATCCGAGTAGAAGACGGCAATGATATGGACCAGCTCCGGGCGGCATTTGAAGAGGCTAAAACTGTAAAAGGCATGCCTACCGCTATTATTGCAAAAACTTTAAAGGGTAAAGGTGTATCCTTTATGGAAGGTCAGGTAGGCTGGCACGGCAAGGCTCCCAATGATGAGGAGTATGCAATAGCCATGGCAGATTTGGAAAAGGCAGGTGAAGCGTTATGTCAGAAGTAAAGAAAATTGCGACTAGAGTAAGTTACGGAAATGCCCTTGTGGAACTGGGAAAGAAACATGACAATGTTGTGGTTTTGGATGCAGACCTGGCAGCCGCTACCCAGACAGCCATCTTCAGAAAAGAATTTCCGGAAAAACATATAGACTGTGGTATCGCAGAGTGTAACATGATGGGTATTGCAGCAGGAATTGCCACCACAGGTAAGGTGCCATTTGCAAGCTCCTTCGCCATGTTTGCGGCAGGACGTGCTTTCGAGCAGGTTCGTAACTCCATCGGCTATCCTCATCTGAATGTAAAGATTGGTGCTACTCATGCAGGTATTTCCGTAGGAGAAGACGGTGCATCTCACCAGTGTAATGAAGATATTGCGCTGATGCGCACAATTCCTGGTATGACAATTATCAACCCTTCCGATGATGTGGAAGCAAGGGCTGCTGTAGAAGCGGCTTATGAGATTGATGGACCGGTGTATCTGCGGTTTGGACGTCTGGCGGTACCGGTAATCAATGACAGACCAGAGTATAAATTCGAAGTGGGTAAAGGTGTGACCTTAAGAGAAGGTAAAGACCTTACCATCGTTGCTTCCGGACTATGCGTATCAGAGACTCTTGCAGCGGCAGAGAAACTGGCGGCTGAAGGTGTTGATGCGAAAGTAATCAACATTCATACCATCAAACCGCTGGATGAAGAGCTGATTGTAGCGGCAGCGAAAGAGACCGGAAAGGTAGTAACTGTGGAAGAACACTCTGTAATCGGTGGCCTGGGAAGTGCAGTCTGCGACGCTTTAAGCGCAAAGGCTCCGACACCAGTGCTGAAAATCGGTATACAGGATGTGTTTGGAGAATCCGGACCAGCGGTGAAACTGCTGGAGAAATACGGACTTGATGCACAGGGAATCTATACACAGATTAAAAACTGGATTTAATAAATCTATATTTTAGATAACAGAACCCGGAGATGGACACAGAATAAACGGAATATCGTTTAGACTGTGCCCGTCTCCGGGTCTTTTTTTGTCTGCGGCTGATTAATTTGTACAGAGATATGCTCCAGAAACAGACTGAATCATTTTTCTGGTCAGATCCTTGACATAGCCGGTCTGTAGAATTCCCTGGCTGATGGAGTCCGCCATCTGCATCACGTCTGACAATCTGGTGCTGGAAAGTAATAGATGAGGAGAAACCCCGGTCTGATTTACAATTCCTGTAATAAAAACATGCCCCACAGCAGGAAGATCCTTACTGACTCCTGCGCCTGGCAGGATTGCACCTTTTCCAACACAGACGCATCCCTGATGGGAGGAAGAGCCCAGGGAAGCATCGATGGCGATAACTAATCCCTGGGGATGTGCATATTGTATATCTTTCAGTACTTCTTTTAGATTCAGAGCATGTACCGGATAGTCCAATGTCCCATATACCGTATAAGGGTGCTTTGCGGTCCGGTTTAGCTGATGGCCGATCAAAGGCCCCAGGCAATCGCCGGTGATCCGGTCGCTCCCAATACATAAAAAAATTAATTCAGTCCAAAATAAATCGACATGAGAAATATAATATTCCAGAGCATTTCCAATCTCATCACTGGCCTGTTCGGCCTTTGCGTTAACGTAGCAAGTCTCACTTTTGCCTTTTCGAAACATGACTGACCCCCCATTATCTCTTCTGCGACGAATCGTCACTCTTTTCTAACCATTCTCCCCGTTATTTTATAGAATATTCGCCGAAGAGGGATTTAATGCCAAGGGTATGGATTCCTGTGCGAGAATTGATAAAACATAGGAAGCGCAAGGCTGAAAATGTCTATCTAATATGAAAGAAACTGTCGATGAAAACAGCAATCCTCACTGCATATTCTGATAAAATTTGCGGTTTGGATATGCTATTCTATGGAACAAAAGGGGTGATTTAATGATTGAAATTGTTTATAAGGAGGACAAAAAGGAGGCAAATGGAAACGAAGGACTTTTCTATCTGCCAAAGAACATCAGACAAATAGGCGATATCAGGGGAGCACGTAAGATTTATGTGGAAGATTATGTCTATACCTTTTTGAAACGCATGAGCGTGGAAAAAGAAGCAGTTGGACATGCAGCCATTTTGTTGGGGAGATACAAGTGGACGGAAGGTAAAGCCTATCTGTTCATACAGAGTGCCATGGAATTGGAAGACATGGAAGTCAGCATGGAGCATATACAGTTTACAGACAAGATATGGGGAGAAGTCCATGACACCATGGAACGGTACTTTAAAGGACAAGAAATCCTGGGCTGGGTATTAAGTCTGCCCGGGTTTAATTTTGAAATTAATGATGTGATACTAAAGACTCATCTGAATCATTTTGCGGGCAGCGATAAGGTGCTGCTTTTGATGGAGCCCACGGAAAAAGAAGAAATATTCTATTATTATGAAAATGGAAGATTACAAAGAGAAGGCGGATATTACATATACTACGAAAAAAATGAAGCCATGCAGGAGTATATGATCGCCAAAGGAAAGAATCGTTCCATCGAGGATACAGAAAAGATTCCGGACCGTGCGGTTAGTAATTTCAGAAGAGTTTTGGAGCAAAAACAAGAGCCACAGGAAGGAAATGAGGAAAAGACCGGGCACAACATGGTATATGCGTTGGCAACTTGCGTAGCTGTTGCCGTGCTGGCGGTTGGCTTTACCTATGCCAGAGATGCCGGAGCTTTACCCGGAGTATTGAGCAGATTTAATAGTTCCCAAGATGCCGGAGCGACGGCAGCAATTTCCAATCAGGGCGATGTAACTGATCAGACGACGGCGAACAGCACGGATAATGGGACTGATGTTGGGGATGCAAGTGGGACGGACATAACACCTACAGCAACACCTACAGCAACGCCCACAGCCACTCCTACGGCCACTCCTACGGCTACGCCTACACCCACGCCTACTACACCTGAGGTATCCGGCAGCAGTGGTAATAGTGCGGAAACATCAGGCCAGGCAACTGCAACCAAAGAGTATATCGTGAAAAAAGGAGATACATTAAGTAAAATCAGTATGGCTAATTATGGAAACATGTCCATGATTCAACAGATTTGTGATCTTAATCATCTGGAAAATGCGGAATTGATTTTTGAAGGTCAGAAATTAATACTCCCACAATAAGCAATATTATGATACAATCTAAATATTAAGGCGGGAATGCCTGTGGCTAGAGCGTGTTTGAAAAGAGTCATTTAGTTTCATAGTATAATGACATTTTTCAAACGCGCTCTAGTGTAGATGGATAGAAACCATACGTTCGTTATTGACGAAAAGGGATAAAGGGTTATTATGGGAGAAATAAAAGAAATAGATTTTGAAAAACTGCAAAAGGCATTAGAGGCCAAAATCACCGAGCAAGAAGAACTGGAGCAGGATGAGATAGAGAATCAGGAATCCAACGGAAACTGGGAAGGCAAAGAGGATCGGGAAGCCAAAGGGAGACAGAATGTCAAAGGAAACCAGGAACCGGTGAGTGCTGGGATGTCGGAGGTTGAAGACTCCGGACAGGAGGCTGAGGGAGAGAAAGAGAGTCTCAAGACTGGGCGGAGATCAGATGATGATGAGGCCGGAAGTGTTATCGAGAAAACCGGAGCAACTCTAACTCAGAAACCTGAGAAAAGAGAGCATGAAACAAAGATAGAGACTGAAAAAATAGCAGAGACAGAGATTCAGAATAAGAAGGAAGCTATTGAAGAATCAGTTAGCGACACAAGAAAAGGACTTGGCCATAGAATCAGGAGTGAAATTCAAAAGATGGTTGGGGAAGATCCCGAAGAGATTGATTCTAAACCGAAGAAATCAGCAGAAGACGGTGAGCCCGAGGTTAATGTAGAGGGAGGAATTGATTATTCCAAGGAATATAAAAAGCAAATGAATTTTGCGCGTAGATTCCTTGGTGAAGTGGATCATGATTTCGAGGAAGATGCATCTGATACAGATTCTATGACAGATTCAGCATCAGATTCGGCGGTGAAATCAGAAACAGATCCTGAGGTAGAAACCGATGGTGAAGCAGAAGAGCAGGACAGAAAAATGGCTGCAGCAGTCAAAGCCCTCTCTGCGGCGACGATCTTTGTTGAAGGTGAGAACCGAAGAGACGAAAAGTTTCTGGAAGAAGAGGATGAAGGCCCATCCATGTCGGAGCGAACCCAGGCTGTAATTTCCAATCTGAATGAATATAAGAAGAAACTTTGGGCTTACAGGAAGAAAAAATGGGTTAGACTTGGGGCGGTTGTTCTTGGAGTGCTTCTTCTATTATTTATAGCAACACAGGTTGTCAAGTACTGGACCTATGATTCTTATAGTCGACAGACAGAACTGACAGGGGAGGATACTGCGGCAGCTTCCTATAGTAAGGTGGGAGATAAGGTCTTAAGATTTAGTTTGGATGGAGCCGTGCTTTATGATGAGGGTGGGGATACTCTTTGGACCAGCTCTTATACCATGTACGCTCCGGCCGTTGATAGCTGTGGAGATACCATGGTGATATATGATACACAGGGTACCAGTATGTATGTTTATCAGGAAAAGGGAGAGGTAGGAAAAATTTCTACGGACATGCCTATTATCAAGGCTAAGGTTGCAAAGCAGGGTGTGGTTGCGGCAATACTTGAATCCGGTGAAAATACATGGATTCAGTATTATGATAAGGATGGCAGTAGCATTGCTTCCTTTAAAACCACATTGGACAGTCCGGGGTATCCTTTGGATTTGGCGTTATCAGAGGATGGGCTTTTGATGGCAGTATCCTATCTTCAGATCAACCAGGGAATGCCGGAGACTAAAATCGAATTTTATAACTGGAGTAGTATAGGGCAGAATCAGATGGATAATATGGTTAATAGTTATACCTTGAAGGATTCTATTGCCCCACAGGCCGAATACCTGGATTCGTCTACCTGCATTGTGTTCAGAGATGATGGATTTACGGTATACGAAGGCCCGCAGATTCCCAAAGAGTTGGCTTCCATAGATGAGGAGAAAGAGATTGTCAGTACATTCCATAACAAGAGTTATGTGGGTTATGTGGTGCACAGTGATGATGCCGATAAATCATTTACAATGAAGGTCTATAATCTGAAGGGAAGAGAAGTTTTTCAGGAGGACTTTGATTTTGATTATGATTATATTACCATGGATGATAATCAGGTCTTGATGTATAATAGTAATCAAATGTGTACCTATAGTCTGGCTGGAGTGAAAAAGTTTGAAGGTGATATTAAGGAAGGAATGTTAAGTAACGTTCTTCCCTTTGGTTCGAACCGCTATCTGCTGGTGACGGAAGGTGGTACTTGTACCATAAAGTTGAAGTGATGGCAAGAAAGAGGAGACTTACATGAGCTGGCTGTTAATTGTAATATTGGTGATTCTGGTACTGTCTGTAATTCAGGGACTGAGAAAAGGATTGATCAGAACGATAGTATCCACATTTTTTCTGGTCTTTGTAATGGCCATATCAATTTGGCTGGTTCCTTATGTTGAGGGATTATTAGATAAGAATACAAAGTTGCCTGAATATATAGAAGAAAAATGTGAAGTATTTCTAACAGATAGTTTGGGGAACATATCCGGTAGCTCGGCTCCTGATGGGAATGGAGAGGTCCAAGGTGAGGAATCACAAAAGGTATTTGAGGAAGAGCAGATTGAGAAACTACCGCTTCCGGGTTACCTAAAGGATAAGATTTTGGACAATAATACGGAGTCGACGTATCAAAACCTTGTGGTAAATACATTTGCGGACTATGTGTCCAAATACCTCAGCGGGCTTATTCTATATATTATATCCTTTATGATTGCCTTTGTCCTTTCTGTAATCATCCTTCAGATTATAATGAAGGCGGTAGATTTGGTGACAGAACTTCCATTGATTGGATTGGCCAATCGACTGGGCGGAGCCGCGGCAGGGGTAGTGCGGGCTCTGTTATGGGTTTGGGTGTTTTTCGCGGTACTGACGATATTCGGGAATACTGGATGGGGAAGTATCTGCATGGCAGAGATCAGTAAAGATCCAATATTAGATTATCTATATACACATAATCTGCTTCTGAAATTGATTTTAGGCTGACAGGAACAATTCTGTATAAATTAGGTCTAAATTCAGAAATAGATATGAATAAAATGGTAAATGTCGATATTCAAGGGTATTATAGCAAAACTTTATATAAAAAATCGAAAAAAGAGATGAAAAGCAATTGACAATTTAGGAATAAAGTGATAGTATGAAAGTCCACTCAGTGATGCGGTGGGCTTTTTGCGGCGTAAAGGATTGAAGTCAAAAAAAGTCGAAATACTTATTGACATGCGATTGAAGCTGTGATAAGATAATCAAGCTGTCACTGAGAGATACAGAACAGCAAAACAAGCTTTGAAAAAAGCGAAAAAAGTTCTTGACAAAGAAACAACGACATGATAAACTAATCG
>DVNN01000137.1 GCA_018714325.1 Candidatus Pelethocola excrementipullorum | reverse complement strand
CTAAAAGTTTGTTGTTTCATAACCACGCACCATCCTTTGTATCTGTGATACCTATATTATACAGTATATTGAGATGGACGGGTAGAGAATAGCTGATTAAATCAGCGTTTCCTTAAGTAAACTGGATTATCTTCAGCAGCTGGGAATCACAGGTATTTATATGACGCCCATATTTGAAGCCCCTTCCGCACACAAGTATGATACAATAGACTACTATAAAATAGATCCGGATTTTGGAGATCAGGAGATTTTTCGTAAATTGGTGGAGGAAGCTCACCGAAGAGGGATGAAGATTATGCTGGACATGGTCTTCAACCATTGTGGTGCTTTATTTCCCAAGTGGCAGGATGTTCTGGAAAGAGGCAGCAATAGTGGATACTATGACTGGTTTATGATCAATCATTGGCCCATTGAGAAGGAGATTCAGAATACCAGAGATGGTAGTTTTTATTCTTTTGCATTTGAGTCCAATATGCCTAAACTTAATACGAACAATGAGGAGACTGCCAGTTACCTGATCAATATCTGCCGATACTGGGTCGAGCAATTCCAGGTGGACGGGCTTAGATTTGATGTGGGAAATGAGATTTCACACACCTTTCTCCGCAGAGTACGCAGGGAATTAAAGGCTGAGAATCCAGACCTCTATCTGCTTGGTGAAATCTGGCATGACGCAGGTGAGTGGTTGCGGGGTGATGAATATGATGGAGTGATGAATTATCCTCTCACGGAGAGTATCAATGACTTCTGGGTGGATAGTTGTTTGACCAAGCAGGAATTTGCATATATGGTAAACAGAAGCTATACGATGTATCAGGAGCAGAATAATCAGGCATTGTTTAATCTGTTAGATTCTCACGACACAGATCGGCTGTTTACCCGGAGTGGCCGGGATGAGGATGCATTTTATCAGCAGCTGACCATACTTTTCACAATGCCCGGCAGTCCCTGTATCTTCTATGGAACGGAAATCGCCATGGAAGGAGGGCACGATCCAGACTGTCGTAGATGTATGCCCTGGGATAAGATAAAAAAGGGAGAGTACAATGGACACATCCGCACTATGCAACAGCTTATTGGACTCAGAAAAGAAAATCCATGCTTCACCAGCCCATATTTTCATTTCCCCAGCCTTTATGATAATAAAAGGTTGATCGAGTATGAGAAACTCACCGCTGACGGTGAGAAGGTGGTGGTGTATCTCAACTGTTCGGAGAAAACGGAATGTTTGGATGTGAAAGATATTGTATTCTCAAGAAAATATGAAGAGAAATACCTGAAACCTGGAGGAATCTTAATTCATCGGAAATAAATGAAAGAGCCATTCGATAAGTTGACATTTATCGAATGGCTCTTATTTGGGTTTAAAATTCATTTACTGGTGGAATGTACCTCTCTTTCTTATATTATGGCGTAAATCATAATTTTTTCGGTGGACTATACCTCCTTTGAACTGAATATTTATTGCTTATCCATATAATAGCAGACTAAATGAGAAATGTCAACACATATAAAGATAAGAATATATAAAAAAATAAATAGTCTGAATATTATAAAGGATTGCGATGCCAAATGGAATGAGTTTATACTAAATGCAAAGTGAAGTTTCCGGAGGTTTATGATTCATCCTTCCAAAGCCCTTGCAGAAAAACTATCCCTTGTCCAGATGACCAGCCAGGAGGAAAAATTACAGGAAGAAATTAAAAAACTGAATCTGGAAATCTTCTGAAATTACAGGAATGATATACCTGAGACAAGTGAATTTCAAAGTCTTGATGAAACAAAAAATATGAATAATCGAAAGCATTTGGCGAATACTATTATCAGACACTGAGCAGGCTGACAGAATCAAAAAATTGGCCGCAATGTGAAGTAAAACCAGGAGGTAGTAGTATGCTTCGTTATTTGCCTATTCGTAGGGTTTACGCAAGAGAAGTACTGGACTCCAGAGGTAATCCGACGGTAGAAGTCGAAGTTACCGTGGGAGAAGGTGTCATCGGTATTGATGGATATACAGGACGCGCCATAGTGCCGTCCGGAGCATCCACAGGAAAGTTCGAGGCTGTGGAACTAAGAGACGGAGAGAAGAGATACAAGGGTCTGGGCGTGTCCCGGGCGGTGGACAATGTAAATACCAAGCTGGCGGAAGCTGTGCTGGGTGAAAATGCCCTGAACCAATCCTATATAGACCAGTTACTGATAGAGGCGGATGGAACCTCCAATAAAGAGCATATAGGGGCCAATGCGATCCTGGGAGTATCCCTTGCGGTATCCAGGGCTGCATCAAAGGCGCTGCGGCTGCCATTATACCAGTATCTGGGCGGCTGCCACACAAGGCATCTGCCAATCCCCATGATGAACATCTTAAATGGAGGCCGCCACGCGGACAATACGGTGGATCTGCAGGAATTTATGATCATGCCTGTGGGAGCCGATAGCTTTCACGAGGCCCTGACCATGTGTGCGGAAATTTATCATGATTTAAAGCATCTGTTGAAAGAAAAGGGACTTTCTACTGCGGTGGGCGACGAGGGCGGTTTCGCTCCGGATGTTAAGGACTCAGACGAGACCCTGGCTTTAATCATAGAGGCGGTGGAGAGAGCCGGATACAAACCGGGCGACCAGATTGGCATTGCCATAGATGCGGCGGCTAGTGAGCTTTATGATAAAGAAAAGCAGGTCTATTATTTCCCCGGTGAGAGCCAGA
>DVNN01000136.1 GCA_018714325.1 Candidatus Pelethocola excrementipullorum | reverse complement strand
TCCAGACACGCTTTCTTTTCTTTCCCTTTACTTCTGCCATCATCTCCACCAGACGGTATATATACTCTCCCTCCCGTCCGGAGTCGGTGCACACATAAATGGTATCGATATCCTCCCTGTTCAGAAGTCCGCTCACAATCTGAAACTGCTTCTGAACAGAGGGAATTACCTCATATTTAAATTTTTCCGGTAAAAAAGGCAGGGTTTCCAAACTCCACCTTTTATACTTGATATCGTATTTTTCTGGGTAGCTCATAGTGACCAGATGTCCAACACACCAGGTCACTACAAAATTCTCAGATTCAACGTAACCGTCTCTTCTGCCCATATTTTCTTTTAAAGCCTTCGCAAACTCCTGCGCAACACTGGGCTTCTCAGCTATGTATAAAGATTTCGTCATTACTTATCTGCACTCATTTTCCTCAGCGGCAATGCCAGTAATAGTGATCCGCCGATTATATTTCCTGTTGTTACGATGAGCATACTTTTCAAAATTGCTCCAATTGACAGCCCTGGTACCAGAAAATACGCTGTCGTAAATGTTGCCATGTTGGCTACACAGTGTTCAAATCCTGAGACTATAAATCCCGAAATACAGATTGTAATCATCAGGAACTTGGCGACTTCATCCTTGCACTTAATCCCACATGCCACGGCCAGACATACGAAGAAGTTACATAGGATAGCCTTGAAAAACATTTGATCCATGGGCAATGCCAGCTTATTCTCAATATACCCGGCAAAGTAATCCGCGGTTCCAGATGCTCCGGAAGCCACAAAGATCAGTGAAAAAAATGCACATCCCACAAAATTGCCGATATAGCTGACCAGCCATACCTTTCCTACCTGTTTCCAGGTCACCGCCTTGTCGAAGGCTCCAAAGGCCATGACCAGGTTGTTACCTGTAAACAATTCACTTCCGATAAACACAATCAGTAGAACAGCGATTGAGAATACCAGACCTCCCAGCATCTTCCCCCAGGCAGGGTCCGAATCCTTAAAGATGTTTCCGACCACATTGTTGTAAATCATGGCTACGGCGATGAAAAAACCTGCCATGATTGCACGGATAAAGTACTTCCCAGGATGTTCTTTTAACAAGGTGGCTTTCCCTTTTGCAGCATTTGAAAATTTTAGCACGTCATCATACGGCATAATATTTTCCCCCTTTTCAAGGATAGTGTTTTCCGCTCACTATTGTATCATTATAACATTTTATGATGGTTGGTTCAACAAAAAGACGTGTTTCAAACAAAAAATATATACCGTCTCAAAATAGTCAGGGCCGGCACTCCTTTCGGAAACCGACCCTGACTATTGACCTATGATGTTGGGGTCAAAAGGTATTTTGACCCCATGATACTACGGATTGTTCTTTATATCATCACCGTGTTGTATATAAACAAACACCTCATGCAATTATTTAGCTGAAATATAACCTTTTGCCTTCAATGTTTCAGCACAGAGTACTGCACCGCCTGCAGCACCACGAACCGTGTTATGGGACAGTCCCACAAACTTCCAGTCATAGATGGAGTCCTCACGCAGACGTCCTACGGATACACCCATTCCATTCTCATAGTCCACATCTAAGGCTACCTGGGGGCGGTTATCCTCTTCCATATAGCGGATAAATTGCTTCGGTGCGCTTGGAAGTTCCAGCTCCTGGGGAATGCCCTTGAAGTTTACCATCTTTTCTATCAGCTGTTCCTTAGTAGGCTCTTTTCTGAACTTCACAAATACGGCTGCTGTATGTCCGTTAAGAACAGGTACACGGATACACTGGCTGGTGATCTTTGGCTCCTGTGCCTTCACGATAACGCCATTCTCGATCTCTCCCCAGAGGCGCAGTGGTTCCTGCTCAGACTTCTCTTCTTCACCGCCGATGAAGGGAATGATATTCTCAACCATCTCCGGCCACTCTTTAAAGGTCTTTCCTGCTCCGGAAATCGCCTGATATGTAGTAACTACTACCTCATATGGCTCAAATTCCTTCCAGGCTGTCAAAACAGGCGCATAACTTTGGATGGAACAGTTTGGCTTAACTGCCACAAAACCACGAGACGTGCCAAGACGCTTTTTCTGATCTTCGATAACGGCAAAGTGCTCCGGGTTGATTTCCGGTACTACCATCGGTACATCTGGTGTCCATCTGTGAGCACTGTTGTTGGAAACAACTGGAGTCTCTGTCTTTGCATACTCTTCTTCGATTTTCTTGATCTCGTCTTTTGTCATGTCTACAGCCGAGAACACAAAATCTACGGTAGAGGCAACGTGCTCCACATCATTGACATTCAATACAACCAGACTTTTCACCGCTTCCGGCATCGGAGTGGTCATCTTCCATCTGCCGCCCACTGCTTCTTCATATGTCTTACCAGCACTTCTAGGGCTGGCTGCCACTGTAACCACTTCAAACCAAGGATGATTTTCCAGCAACGCGATAAATCTCTGGCCAACCATTCCAGTTGCACCAAGGATACCTACTCTTAACTTATTTTCCATAATTCTCTCCTCATTTCAAGGACCGTGATACCCGGACCCGTAACAATTTTTGTATCTGTAGCGCGTACATTTGTACGTCATACAGACAATAATATACCAGTCACGGTGAAAATGCAACTATTTTTTAATTTTCCTTCAGATATTTCTGGTTTTCAGCTATGACGTTCTTCATAGCTTCCGCGCCCGGAGCACCAATTGTATTCCTGCGCTCCACGCAATTCTTCATACTGACAGCATCGTATATATCCGCTTCGAATACAGGGCTGATAGTCTTGTACTCTTCCAGTGACATATCATCCAGAGACAGATTCTTGTCGATACAATACAGAACCAGCTGTCCCACGATTCCATGAGCATCCCGGAATGGTACGCCCTTGCCCACCAGATAATCCGCTGCATCCGTGGCATTGGTGAAACCATTTTTAGCGGAATCTTCCATTACCTTGTCGCAGAACTTCATGGTAGCAAGCATGCCGGTAAACAGGGCCAGACAGCCTTTCACTGTATCGATGGCGTCAAAGGTCAGTTCCTTGTCCTCCTGCATATCTTTGTTGTATGCCAGGGGCAGACCTTTCATAGTGGTCAGTATGGACATCAGTGCAGCGTAGACACGGCCGGTCTTGCCACGTACCAGCTCGGCAATATCCGGATTCTTCTTCTGAGGCATGATAGAACTTCCTGTGCTATATGCATCATCAATTTCTACGAACCCATATTCATTGGTATTCCAGATGATGACTTCCTCAGAGAATCTGGAGAGGTGCATCATGATGGTAGACAAGGCAGATAATAGTTCGATGACATAGTCTCTGTCCGACACGGAATCCATACTGTTTAGAGTAGGTCCATCAAAATCCAAAAGCTCAGCCGTATAATTTCTATCCAATGGATAGGTGGTTCCAGCCAGGGCTCCTGAACCCAATGGACAGAAATTCATTCTTTTGTATATGTCCGTAAGGCGTCCTCTGTCCCTGCGGAACATCTCAAAGTAAGCCCCCATATGATGAGCCAGAGTGATGGGCTGTGCCTTCTGCAGGTGGGTGAATCCCGGCATGTAGGTATGAAGATTTTCTTCCATAATCTTTTCAATGGTTTCCAGGAGACTTTTCACAAGCTCATCCAATTGGATTACTTCATCTCTCACATAGAGTTTCATATCCAGAGCCACCTGATCGTTACGGCTGCGTCCTGTATGAAGTTTCTTGCCTGCCTCCCCGATACGGTCGATAAGATTGGCTTCCACGAAGCTGTGGATATCTTCGTACTTGCTGGTAATCTCTAGTTTGCCTGTTTTCACATCTTCCAGGATTCCATTTAGGCCATCTATGATCTGATCACGTTCCTCTGTGGTTAGAATGCCTTGTTTTGCAAGCATGGTAACATGGGCGATGCTGCCCCGGATATCCTGTTGGTAAAATTTCTGATCAAAACTGATCGAAGCATTAAAGTTATATACCAGTTGGTCCGTTTCTTTGGTGAAACGGCCGCCCCAAAGCTGTGCCATAGTGATTTTCCTCTTTTCTTAGGTAATTATAAGGTATTTTATCATTTACGCTCTGATACGTCAAATGGGGATTTTCCTTTGGGATGTCTGACAGACAGGGGTATCTGACGGAAGGGATGTCTGACGGACAGTAATAGTGGATGCGGCAACAGACCGCTCCAATGGTTTTTGCTCCCCTTGCCGGAACGTGCTCGCTTCCCCTCAGCCTAGGGTCTTCGGGCGCGCTCCCACATGTTTCGGCTAGGGGAGCAAAAGCCATAGGGGCAGTCCGCAGCTGCATCCACTATTACTTGGTTTTGGCATCGGAAAGTTTTTCCTCTGTATTCCCTTATGTTATAGAAGTCGTTTATTTTGCAAATCGTGATTTCGAATTTCAATTTTCCAATTTGACAGACTGGAATTATCAAAATCTACCCTTATATATAGTTTTTGCC
Source organism: Candidatus Pelethocola excrementipullorum (assembly GCA_018714325.1). Classification (GTDB taxonomy): domain Bacteria; phylum Bacillota; class Clostridia; order Lachnospirales; family Lachnospiraceae; genus Novisyntrophococcus; species Novisyntrophococcus excrementipullorum. Next base: position 466 of record DVNN01000136.1, on the reverse strand, counting down.
TTTTTTGTATATTTATCTATAAATTTCGACTTTGCATTAGTATATCCATCTCTGTTGTGTTCATATTGCTTCCACAACTTCATTTTTAATTGTTCATAGGCTTTTGCAATTTGAGAATGTTCGTTCAAATAGTCCCTGAAAAACAACTCATTATTATCACCAGCATATCGAAGGTGTAGGTGATATACTTGATCGGCAAATCCATTTTCTGTATATCCTTTATTGAATGATATCCTGTTTTGTTCTGTTGACATACGGGTATAACCATTCTTCTCTATGATTTGAGCAATAACATCCATATTTTCATTCGCCACAATCTCAACAAGGATATCTATGATTGGTTTAGCCCATATATCCTTAATTGCTGTACTGCCAATATGACTGATGCGCCTAATTTGATACTGAGCCAATATGTCTTTCAAAAATATTTCCATTTCATCATAATAATCAGACCATTTATCGTTGT
>DVNN01000135.1 GCA_018714325.1 Candidatus Pelethocola excrementipullorum | reverse complement strand
TGAAACGTCCTCTTGTAATAATTTTACCGTATTCCCACAAAAGATGCAAGATGCTATAAAGTACTACAACAGCACAGGGTAAAGCGGCCTACAAACTTTGCGCGCCAGATGCACTTTCCGCTTGCATCTGTGCGCCTCTCCCGGAGGGTTTTATATCATAGGAAAGAGGATTTTCCTATGATATAAAAAATACAAAGACCAGAAAACAACTGCAAACTTTCTAGTCTTTGTATTTCTATAAATCAATTTGTATCAAATTAAAATCAGCCTGCATTCCTAAGGTTTTCTACTTCTCTCCCACCACAACTTCAAATGCTACTTCCGCATACCCTTCAGCACCTTTTCGCATGGCTGTGATTTTCACCGTCTGCCCCGGTTTGCATTTGTCCAGCTTGTCCTGATATTGATTTAACGTGGTGATTTTATCCTCACCAAACTTTACGATCACATCATATTCCTTGATTCCTGACATCATCGCCGGGGAATCAGACTGGACGGTATTTACCAGTACGCCTTTTGGAATTCCAATCTTGTCCGAAATTTCTGAAGTTACGTCCTGTCCTTGTATTCCAACATAGGAAAGTTGTTCATTATTAGACAGTTTTTCAATCAACTGTTTCACCTGGGAAATGGCAAGTCCGGTTATGATATTGTCTTCCGAACTATAGCCCTGAGCTATGATTCCAATGATCTCACCCTCCAGGTTGATCAGAATACCGCTACCTTCCTTACTTCCCATGATATCCGTGGTGATCAGATTATACTCCGTATCTATGGTAGAAATCTTATTAGTCACCGATGTAATCACACCGTATGCCACAGAATCACTGTACCCGATGGGGCTTCCCAGTGCCAGTATGGGCTCTCCCTGTGTGACGCCGTAGGAATTTCCCAGAGGTGCGATCTCTATCCCTTCTCTGGTGGACTGTTCCAAATCAGAGCGTACAACCTTCAGTATTGTAAATCCAGTATTCGGATCATGCTTCTGATAGATGGCATCCACCATGTTTCCGTCCCAGAATGTCACCTGAATCCGCTCTACATTCTCCACCACACGATACTCGGTAAGTATAAATAAATCCTGACCGTTATCAGCAACCAACAATCCTGAAATCAGCTTCCGGCTTTCGTTGTTTTGCTTGAAGTAATCCATCTGATTGGTGATTCCAATCACAGTCACGATGGCATGTTTGGGAGTCTCGGCTACTGCCAGCATTTCTTTATATAACTGCTGGTACTCCAAAAGACTGATGTCCTTATTCTCGTCTTCCGCTCCTGATGAGGCCGGTGTAGAAGTACTGGCGGTAGCCACATCCCCTTCGGGAGTAGGGGTTGGAGTGGGTTCCTCATCCACTGGTATATCCACCTTCGGTGGTTCTTCTCTGCCATTAATGGCCGTACTTGCACGGGGTTCCACCCAGGCGAATACAAAGGCCGCAGACACACCAAATAATACCCCAGCCCCTAAAATAGCTGCGATCCTTATACAAATATCCTTTTTATTAAGTTCTTTTTTCTTTATAACTTCTTTTATAAAATTATAGGGTTTCTGATCATGATCCATAATCGGCATCTCCTATTCTTTTTTCTGCAGTCTTTGCTCATAATTTTATCAGAAAGATATGAACATTTTATGAAGAAGCTGGGAAATAATTAATACCTTACAATACGTATTCGGCGATTCTGTGAATGCCGGTATCCACCTTGATTTATCTATTGATTTCAAACAATTGGATATTTAGCGCCTGCCGCCTCGGTTTCTGTTGATAGATGGGCGGTATTTTTGAGATTTCACTTCCATAATATGCGTTTTTAGAGTATAGTAGATGGTGGGGTTATATTGAATAAAATGCAAATTATAAGGAAATGACACATGAATAAAAAAGCTTTAAAAACATTAGAATTCTATAAAATCATCGAGAGTCTTACCTCCCACGCTTCCTCCCCCATGGGTAAGGAGTTGTGCCGGAATCTGGAGCCTTCCGATGACCTTGATACCATCAGAAGGATGCAGAAAGAAACCCACGATGCCTTGTCTCGTCTGTTTAAGAAGGGGAATTTGTCCTTTGGCAGCGCCAAGGATATCAGGCCTTCACTGAAACGACTGGAGATTGGCAGTTCCCTTAATATTTCGGAGCTGTTGGCTATTTGTGGGCTTTTAGATAATACAGCCAGAGTAAAGTCTTATGGACGTCATGAACATGCTGACGTACTGCCGGATGTACTGGATCCACTTTTTGATGCGCTGGAGCCTTTGACTCCGCTGTCTGCCCGGATCCGCAGCTGCATTATCTCAGAGGATGAGATTGCGGACGATGCCAGCAGTAACCTGAAGCAAATCCGCCGTTCTATGAAACAGGCCGGGGATAAGATTCATACACAGCTCAACTCACTTCTAAATGGCTCTATACGGACTTATCTGCAGGATGCAGTCATCACCATGCGAAACGGCCGGTATTGTGTTCCAGTTAAATCAGAGCACCGGGGCCAAGTGCCGGGGATGATACATGACCAGTCCTCTACGGGTTCCACCGTATTTATAGAACCTATGAGCATTGTGAAATTAAATAATGATATCCGGGAACTGGAAAACAAAGAAAAGGTGGAAATCGAAGTGATTCTGGCCGGTCTCAGCCAGGAGGCTGCAGGTTATATGGATATTTTAGGCTATAATCTGGAGAATATGGTGGAGCTGGACTTTATCTTCGCCCGCGCCGCCCTCGCCATGGCTATGAATGCCAATGAGCCCTTGTTCAACACCGAGGGGCGGATTAATATTCGTAAAGGACGACACCCCTTGATTGATAAGCAAAAGGTGGTTCCCATCGATATCCTGCTTGGAGATGAGTTTGATCTGCTTATCATCACAGGTCCTAACACAGGCGGTAAAACCGTATCCTTAAAAACTGTGGGTCTGCTGACCTTGATGGGACAGGCCGGTCTTCATATCCCTGCCCTGGATCGCAGTGAATTGGCAGTCTTCCGGGAAGTTTATGCCGATATCGGTGATGAGCAGAGTATTGAACAGTCACTTAGTACCTTTTCCTCTCATATGACCAACGTGGTTTCATTTCTGGAGAAGGCGGACAGGGACTCTTTGGTACTTTTCGATGAGCTGGGAGCTGGCACCGACCCCACCGAGGGTGCGGCATTGGCCATCTCCATCCTCACTTATCTGCACAATCAGGGAATCAGAACCATGGCAACCACCCATTACAGCGAACTGAAGGTCTATGCACTCTCCACTCCTGGCGTGGAAAATGCCAGCTGTGAATTCGATGTGGAAACCCTTCGCCCCACCTACCGTCTATTGATTGGTGTTCCTGGTAAGAGTAATGCATTTGCCATCTCTTCCAAGCTCGGACTTCCGGATTATATTATCGACGAGGCCAGAAATCAGATCAGTGAAGAGGCGGAATCCTTCGAGGACGTAATCACCTCCCTGGAGGAGAGCCGCAAGACCATCGAACGGGAACGGGAAGAAATTGCCGCATACAGGAAAGAAATCGAAGATCTGAAATCCAGATTTTCTGAGAAACAGGAAAAGTTGGATCAGCGCAGGGATAAACTCATACAAAACGCGGTGGAAGAAGCCAACGCAATTCTGCGGGATGCCAAACAGTATGCAGATCAGACCATGAGAGATTTCCAGAAGTTTGGAAAGGACCATGTGGATGTACGGCTGATGGAGAAAGAACGTCAGGCGCTCCGGGAAAAGATGAACAAGCTGGAGAAAAAGGGTTCTATCTTAGAGAAGCCAAAGGCCATATCCAATCTGAAACCGAAGGATTTGAATCTGGGGGATGCCGTGAAGGTGTTAAGCCTTAATCTGAAGGGAACCGTGAGTTCCCGCTCGGACAGCAAGGGATTTCTCTTCGTCCAGATGGGTATTATGCGTTCCAAGGTGCATATTTCCGATCTGCAGCTTATCGATGAACCGGTGATTACCACACCTACCATTCAGCGGACGGGCACCGGAAAAATCAAGATGTCCAAGTCGGCTTCCATATCTACGGAGATCAATCTGCTTGGAAAAACTGTGGATGAAGCCATTGCCGAGCTGGACAAGTATCTGGATGATGCTTATCTGGCACATCTGAAGACCGTAAGAGTGGTTCACGGAAAAGGTACGGGAGCCTTGCGAAAAGGCGTGCATAACTATCTGCGCCGCCAGAGGCATGTTTCTAATTTCCGCCTTGCGGAATTTGGCGAAGGCGATGCCGGAGTTACCATTGTGGAATTCAAGTAATATTGTAAGGGAGGGTTACCTATGGTAGCTAAACAGAAAGTATTAATAGTCGATGACGATAATAACATTGCCGAGCTGATTTCTCTGTATTTGACCAAAGAGTGCTATGAGTGCAAGATTGTAAATGACGGCGAAGAGGCCATAAAGGAAAATGAAGTATTTCAGCCTAACCTGATTTTGCTGGATCTGATGCTTCCGGGCATGGATGGATATCAGGTCTGCCGTGAGATTCGGCAACGATCCAATGTTCCGATTATCATGTTGTCCGCAAAAGGAGAGATCTTTGATAAGGTCTTGGGTCTGGAACTGGGCGCCGATGATTATATCATCAAGCCTTTCGATGCCAAGGAGCTAGTGGCCAGGGTAAAAGCTGTGCTCAGACGTTTTCAGCCGGCACCTACCGCCGCCAGTGTTTCACAGACCAATGGTAAGTATGTGGAGTATCCGGATCTCATCATCAACCTGACCAACTACTCCGTAATTTA
>DVNN01000134.1 GCA_018714325.1 Candidatus Pelethocola excrementipullorum | reverse complement strand
TATGGTATGGGACAGTATCAAATTCCATATCTCGATCTAAAGGGCTGTAAACTGGAAATGCTTCCTAGAAACACACAGGCAAGCGTACCATTTGGCATCTCTTCCAAGGGATACGGGTTACTGTGGAATAACCCGGCTATTGGCGAGGTGGACTTTAGCAAAAATATGACGGAGTACACGGCAGAAAGCTCCAAACAGATCGATTACTGGATTACGGCGGATGATACACCCTCAGCCATTCTGGAGCAATATGCAGATTTAACAGGTAAGGTTCCTATGATGCCGGATTATGGTATGGGATTCTGGCAGTGTAAGCTTCGTTATGTGGATCAAGAAGAAGTACTTCGTGTGGCAAGAGAATATCATAAGAGGAATATTCCGCTGAAGGTTATCGTGATTGACTTTTTCCACTGGCCACATCAGGGTGATTGGAAGTTTGATTCGGAATACTGGCCAGATCCAAAAGCTATGATTGAAGAACTTCACCATATGGGAATTCGGGTGATGGTATCCGTATGGCCTACGGTAGAAGATCGCAGTGAGAACAGCTGGGAGATGCAGCAGAAAGATTTCCTTATCAGATCCAATCGTGGACAAAATTATGTGATGTCAGATTCCCGCGTATACGATGCAACTAATCCAGAGGCACAGCGATATGTCTGGGAGATATGCAAAAAGAATTACTTTGACCTTGGCGTGGACATATTCTGGCTGGATGAGGCCGAACCTGAATATACAAAGCCAGATTTGGATGTCTATAGAATGTATGAAGGTTCTTCTTTGGAATGTGGAAACAGATACCCTGTAGGATATGCAAAAGGGTTTTATGATGGAATGAAAGAAGAGGGACTGGAAAATCCCATGAACCTGCTGCGCTGTGCATGGGCAGGATCTCAGCGCTATGGAGCGCTTGTTTGGTCTGGAGACGTTCCTTCCACATTTACCTACCTGGATTATCAGATGAAGGCCGGCCTTAATATGGGCATGGCAGGCATTCCGTGGTGGACAGCCGATATCGGCGGTTTTCATGGGGCTAATGTAAATGATCCAAGCTTTAAGGAACTACTGATTCGCTGGTTCCAATATGGGACATTTTGTCCGGTTATGCGTCTGCATGGTGACAGGGATCCCCATAAAGCACCGGCAGGAACAACCGGCGGCGGAGTTGTTGCATCGGGTGCTGATAATGAAATCTGGAGTTATGGAGAAACAGCAGAGAAAATCATGCTGAAGTATATCAAGATCAGAGAAAATCTAAAACCATATATCACTGATATTATGAAGGAAGCTCATGTAAAAGGTACACCTGTTATGAAACCTTTATTCTATGATTTCCCAGAAGATAAGGAATGCTGGGAATGTGAGGATGCTTATCTGTTTGGTCATGACCTGCTGGTAAGTCCGATTACAAAAGAAGGAGCAGTGGAGAAAAAAGTATACCTTCCAAATGGGGCCCGGTGGACAGCTGTTTGGACAGATACTGTATATTCGGGAGGCCAATATATAACCGTGGAGGCACCTCTGGATGAAATTCCTCTGTTTGTAAAAAATGATGCTGATATTCTGGAGATCATTAAAAATTCATAAGAAGTGAGTAAATGGGGTGGGAGCTTTGAATCCCGCCCTATCGTGCGTAAAGTTAAAATTACATGAAAAGCTGTTATGTTGTAAATATGAATTGCATCAAGATAAATAAAGCGATATTATTATAATTAAATAATAGTGTCTTATCCTGATGATATGGCTAAATATCAACTGGAATACACTAGATGATTAAGGAGAAGAACATGATTCAACTATTACTGGCGATAATCTACTTGGCATTTATCAGTTTGGGTTTACCGGATGCACTTCTGGGGTCGGCTTGGCCGACGATGTACAGGGAGTTTGGTGTCTCTGTTTCCTATATGGGCGTGATTTCAATGATTATCGCAGTCGGTACTGTAATATCCAGCCTCCAAAGCGACCGGCTTACTAGAAAATTTGGGACAGGTTGGGTTACTGCAATCAGTGTGCTGCTGACAGCCACTGCATTATTTGGGTTTTCTATCAGCAATTCTTTTGGGGTATTGTGTCTGTGGGCAATTCCCTACGGTCTTGGTGCCGGCAGCGTTGATGCTTCATTGAACAACTATGTAGCCCTGCATTACACAAGCCGCCATATGAGCTGGCTACATTGTATGTGGGGGATTGGTGCCTCCTTTGGCCCGTACATTATGGGGTATGCCTTATCTGGCGGGCAGGGATGGAATATGGGATATCGTTATATTGCCATTTTACAAGTGGTTTTGACTGCAATTCTGCTGCTCAGTTTACCGCTATGGAAAAAAGGCATGGCGGATAGTTTGGGCAATGGTAGTGAGAATATTCCAAAAGAACCCTTGTCTTTACGGCAGATTATTAAGATACCGGGGGCCAAGGAAGTTATGATAACCTTTTTTTGCTACTGTGCCTTAGAACAAACAACCGGGCTATGGACTAGCAGTTACCTGGTCCTGTATAAGGGATTATCTTCTGATACGGCCGCATCTTTAGCTGGATTGTTTTTTATCGGAATTACGGCAGGCCGGGCATTGAGTGGGTTTTTAACTATAAAATTCAACGATACACAGATGATTCGCCTGGGACAGGGGATCATACTGGCCGGCATCCTCTCGCTGCTTTTACCATTTGGCGAGAAAACATCATTTTTAGGATTGATTCTAATCGGTTTGGGATGCGCTCCAGTTTATCCTTGTATCATTCATTCAACACCTGGACATTTTGGTGCCGATAAATCACAGGCTGTCATAGGTGTTCAGATGGCTAGTGCTTATGTTGGAACTTGTCTCATGCCTCCATTGTTTGGATTGATTGCTAATCACATTAATGTTGCATTGCTTCCGGTCTATTTATTTGCCATATTGACTCTTATGATTGTTATGCATGAACTGTTAATAAAGAGGACAGAAAGAAGTATGGAAAGGCAGGTGAAAAGTGACTTTGCAAATGAAGTATGATACAATGTACAGAATTAATTTTAGAAGGGAGACTAAGCATGCTTGAGTTTAAATATGATACCCAATTATTGATTGAGGGAGAGAACCTTGACGAAGACAAGATCAGTGAGTATTTTACCAATAACTTTAAAGGTGATTGTTTATTGGCCGTTGGAGATGAGGACCTGATTAAAATTCATTTCCATACAAACGAACCGTGGACAGTATTGGAGTACTGTTCAACCATTGGTGAGATCTATGATATCGTAATTGAAGATATGGATCGCCAGGCTAGAGGGTTACAGGGATAAAAATACAGATTAATGTGAATATCTGATAGCATTAAGGGTGCTCCGGATGAAGTAGTGGAGGTGCTATTGCCTATTATCTGGGCTTATAGTATGATGAAAGGCGCACGACTAATAAAACGGAGGATTTTGACATGATGACAAAAGAACAGCTGATACAGCAATTGATTGATATGGGAATTACACCTGCTGATACGGTTGTGATACATAGCTCCATGAAGGCCATCAGTGAAGTGGAAGGCGGAGCAGAGACGGTGATTGAGGCTTTTTCTGATTATTTGAATGAGGGGCTTTTTGTTGTGCCAACTCATACATGGGCGAATGTTAATGCCGAACAGCCTATCTTCGATCGTAAACAGACGCCGTCCTGTATTGGCTTAATCCCTAATACAGCCCTTAATGCTCCAGGAGCATTGAGAACCCTGCATCCAACGCATTCTATCGTAGCTATCGGAAAAGATGCCCCAAGCTATATCGAAGGCGAAGAAAAATGCACCACACCAACGCCCCAGGGAAGTTGCTGGGCGCGTCTTTATGAGCGTAAGGCAAAGATTTTATTGCTTGGTGTTGGACAGGGACGGCATACGTACCTTCATGCCGTGGAGGAAGAACTTGAGATACCCAACCGGTTAGCCCCCAAATCAATTCGATTAGAAGTGAAAGATGCAGGGGAACACATAAACTATGTTGACTTTCATCCCCATGAGCATCCCACACTGATTAATATGTCAGATCGCTATGTAAAGTTTGAGAAACCATTTGCATATCTGGGAGCCTTAAAATATGGAACTTTTGGGGCGGCGCCGGTTCAGATCTGTGATGCTGTGGGCTGTCATGATATCATGTCCATGCTTTGGAAAAAGGCAGACTATGACTTGACAGAAGATTTCTCGGATATACCTGAAGAGTGGTACATGAAGACTTCAGATCGAAATTAAAATATGCAATCAAATGTTGTAATAATTGGAAGAAAAAGTGATAGCCTATATGATACACTTTATTAAGTTGTGTATTAATAATTGTTATTTAGGAGGCTATTGTATGAAAAAATTTGTTGCAGAATTTGTAGGCACTGCCGTTCTTGTGATTTTTGGCTGTGGTAGTGCGGTGGCTGCCAATACCTTGCTGGGCCAAAATGATGTTACCACCCCCTTAGGTTTTTCCACGTTACTTATCGCATTTGCCTTTGGTTTAAGCATCGTTGCCATGGCATACAGTATCGGAAATGTATCGGGCTGCCATATTAATCCTGCTGTATCATTGGCGATGTTCATCACCAGAAAAATGGATGCAAAAGATTTTGTCGGTTACATTATTTCACAGTTTTTAGGAGCCATTGGTGGTGCCGGTATTTTAGTTGCTTTGTTTGGCAGCAATGAATCCCTTGGTAGCAATGGGTATGGAGCGAATAGTGCCTTAGGAATTGAATCAGGAACTGCATTTCTTGTGGAAATGATTTTAACATTTGTCTTCATAACTGCTATCTTAGGTGTTACCTCCAAAGTGGAGAATAACGCGGTAGCGGGTCTGGTAATTGGCCTATCCCTGGTTTTGGTTCATATTTTTGGAATACCATTTACTGGAACTTCCGTGAATCCGGCCAGAAGCTTGGGACCCGCACTTTTAACAGGTGGGGAAGCGTTAAAGCAGGTATGGGTATTTCTCCTAGCGCCGTTGGCAGGTAGTGCACTGGCAGCATGCTTCTATCTGTTTGTACGGGAAAAAGAAAATAATGCATAAGGGTAAGATAAAATAAGGGGACAGCTGTCAGGCTGTCCCCTTATTTTAGTTCCGTTGTGACATCTCGGTTTCTATCAATGTTTTAGATATATACATTGCTTTTATTATAGGCATAAATCGCTTATACTGTGTATTGCCACTGTCATATTTGCTCTGGGCCTTCTCCGTTTTGTTTATAATAGAAATTATAGGTGGTAACGCATTTCCCAAATCTGCGTGTGTATAGGTTCCGATATTACCATCATTTGAAAGCAATGATTTTGAAATATACAATGCTTTAATTCTATTCTT
>DVNN01000133.1 GCA_018714325.1 Candidatus Pelethocola excrementipullorum | reverse complement strand
TATTGTGAACCTGAATAGAAAAACGAGATTATATTGTGAAATGACTTTCAGATATACATAAAGTAAATTTATGTGTTATAATGAGTTATAAATCTAATACTAAACTTACTTATTAACATTGGGGGATGATATGGCTAATTATAAACAACTAAAAGAAAAATCGTATAATTTGATCAAACAGGAAATCCTGTCAAACAGATTAGAATCAGGTCAATATCTAGAAGAGAAAATGCTTTGTGATCTGGTTGGTGCCAGTCGTACCCCTGTGAGAGAATCCATAAACATGTTGGAACAGGAGCATTTAGTACAGACCATTCCAGGCAAAGGTGTATTTGTTACAACTGTATCAGTCCAAAGTATTAAAGAGCTTTTTCAAATGCGCCGTATGCTGGAACCACTTGCACTTCAAATGGCTCATGAAAGTCTAAACATAGACATACTTCTTTCATTTCGTGATAAATTTATGGCTGAAACAGAAAACAAAAATTATGCGTTGCTGCATCAACTGGACTATGAATTTCATAACTATATCAACGATAATTCACGCAATGAATATATGATACGTTTTTTACGTGTTCTTTCAGATAATTTTCAAAGAGTGCGTACTCAACCCTTCTATGCCGAACAAAGAACATTAGGTGGTGCGAGAGAACATTTAACCCTTATCGATTTCATTATCGATGGTAATATTGAGGAAGCAAAGAAATTCTTAGTCGAGCATATCGCTAACACGGAAAAGTACTACTTTAAGAGTCTTTCCAGTAATGGATAAATACAAAAGGACAATCTTCTATTTAGTCTAGAAAATTGTCCTTTTTTATATTGGCACTGATGCTAGGCGCCTTTCATCAATTCGATTTCTTCTCTTAACCGTTCTTCGGTCATATGAATCGCCGCTGGCTGGGGATAGGATTTATATATGAATCCGCCTTCGGCAGCGCCTAGCATCTCAATCATTTCTTCTATGTACATTTTCAGCTGCTCACTGCTCATCTGCACGCTATGTTGAATATCTGCCGGACAGAGGAAGCAAATCTTTCCCTTCCATTTGCTCAGCAATTCCAACCCCATATTTTTCTGTTGATCCATCTGAATCACATCTACACCAATTTCGATGAAAATGTCCAGCAAATAGGTGATATGTCCGCAGGAATGCAGGATATACTTCATCCCTTTTTGATGAATAAAGTCTACAAAGTCCTTCATTTTGTCATAATAGTATTCCTTCCAAAGGTCAAGTGCCATCATCGGTGAATTCTGAAGGCCCCAATCTTCCCAGGCAATCACTGCATCCATTCCTGCTGCTGCGTATCCTTCTACCATCTGCTTACCTTTTTCGTATAGACAGTCGATTAGTTTGCAGAGGTTTTCTTCTTCCTCGTAGTAGTCAATCATACTGTTTTCATACCCCCGCAGATTTAGCATTTCTTCCATCATCATCCCCAGGCCGCCGACCAGATATTTATCAGGATGGAGTTCTCGCATATTGACCGCCTCCCGGTATCGGCTTGGGGATGTAAAATCAGGCAGGCAGGATGCCCAGTTTTCATAATTGTCCCAGGACTCCAGCGGATAATCCTTTACCTCACCCATTGTTTCACCAAAGGTTTCCATGATGTATCCCCATTGATTGTAGCCTTCCCCAATCGGCTTAAACTCCGGGTCATGGCTGGCTACTATCATCATATCTGATTGATAATCCTTTAAGATATCTCTGGTTATCTCTTGATTTAATCTATCCTTATCAAAGTCCAGGCAGAGTGGCATCCGGTCCGGCCCCTTAAATTCAATTGCTCTTTTAACACATTCGCGTGATGTCTGCATGTTCATTCTTCCTTTCATTATTTTAGCACAGCCCCTGCCGTAAAGCTTTTTTCCACCTGTTCACTGCAGATACAGTAAAATGCTACCAATGGTACACAGGTGATGATGATGGCTGCCGCCATTGGTCCCAACTCAGCCGAATATGCCCCACGAAAGGCAGTCAGGCCAATTGGCAATGTGTACAGTTTTGAGGACTGCAGATAGGTAGAAGCCATAATAAATTCGTTCCAATTGGTCATATAGGCAAATATAGAAACGGTTGCGATTGCCGGTTTCAGCACCGGAATAATAATATATACAAAGGATCTGATAACCCCACAGCCATCCATAAATGCCGCTTCTTCCAGTTCTCTTGGAATGCTCTTTAAGAAATTACTGATAATAAATACCGTCAGCGGCAGTCCGGCAGCAATATAAGGAATAATTATGCACCATCTGGTGTTTAAAAGTCCGGCCTTTTGCATAATGAGAAAAAGCGGAATCAATGTTGCATGAATGGGTACCATCATGCCAATCATCAGAAAGGTCAGTACTGCATTGCTGCCCTTAAACCTCATACGGGTAATGGCATAGCCCATCATACAGCCCAATACAATGGTCAAACCAACGCTTAAAAAAGTTACTACTACACTGTTCAAAAAATAATTTGCCACATTGCCTTTGATCCACGCATCTATGTAGTTACTAAACATTGGAACTTTGGGAAAACTAAAGGTACTGGCCGTATAGATTTCCGAATTGCTTTTTAGGGAAAAATTTATCAACCAGAGCAACGGAAATATCTGAATTATGGAAAATACAATCAGTATCAACATTTTGCCCCATTTTTTTAGCTTCATTTTGCCCCTCCTTCCTAGTATTCCAAATCTTCCTGCGCCATCAACCGATTGATAATCAGGTACACGACTACGCAGACGATACACAGTAGTACGGCAATGGCACTGCCATAGCCATAGTTAAATTTCAGAAAGGATTCCTTATACATCTGAATGGCTATCGTCGTGGTCAGATTGTATGGTCCGCCGCCGGTCATTACATAGATATTATCAAAGATCTTGATACTTCCAACCACGGCCAGTACTACACAGACCTTTAGAATCGATTTTAACATTGGCAGGATAACCCGGATGGTGGTCTGAAATGCGTTTGCACCATCCAGTCGGGCTGCTTCTACATATTGCTCCGGAATGGCTTTGAGTCCGGCGTACAAAATAATCATATGATATCCAATCCACTGCCAGATAACCGGTACAATGGCCGCTATCAGGCAGGTGGCCTCTTCGGTCAGCCAGTCATGCTGCCAGCCCGCCAGTTGAAACAGGCCCAGGGCTTCATTTAGCAGTCCGTAATTTACGTCATAAATTTTCTGCCACATCAAAGCAATTGCCGTAGTTGACAGTAACACTGGAATAAAAAAAGCTACACGGAAGAAGCGGGTTCTCTTCTTCATTCCCGATAACAACAGTGCGAAGAAGAGCGCCGGTATCAGCTGTCCAAGGACAGCTGTAACCAGTATTATCACCGTATTTTTCAGTGACATCATAAATATAGTATCGGATGTAAACAGTTTGATATAGTTTTCAAAGCCGATATACTCTTTTGGACCAAGTCCCTTCCATGAGGTGAATCCCAAGTTTGCCGTGTATAGAATCGGATAGACGAATACAAAGGCAAAGATCAAGAGTCCGGGAACCAGAAAGAGCGCTATCACTGCTTTATTTGACATGATCTTATTCATCTAATCACCCTTTACTGTTTGATAATGCTCTGTAATTGGTCAACAAAAGACTGCGCATCCACCTGTCCGGCAAACTGCTGGTGGGATAAATCGCGCATCGGCTCGCCAATGGACGTATCCAGATATGTAAACCACCAAAGCTGGGATTTCTGCATTTTCTGTAGATTCTCCACATAGGTTGACATCATCTCAGACTGCTCGTTGGGTTTTACATCGGTTTCAAAGTAAGCCGGCTCGCCCTCTGCCACCAGATGATCATTAAGTCGTTTGGAATACTCTACTGCAAGCATGACTGCTGCATCCACATTTGCAGAGTTTGCATTGACAGCCATTCCGGCATCTGATGCATTACCACAGCAGGACAGATAGGGATCTTCCGCACCAGTTTTCGGGAATACGGAACAACCGATATTTCCTTCTTCCTCAAAAACAGCCAGTTCCCAAGAACCGGTGGGATAAATCGCAATCTTGCCGGCTTTTAACAGTTCTGCGCATTCAGGCTGGGATGCCTGCATATAACCGTTTTGGAATGCATTCATACTTACCAGTGTTTCCACCTTCTCTGCCGCTGTTAAAAATGCCTCATCGGTAAAGCTCCCGCCGCCCTGCACTGCATTGGCAAACGCATCCGCGTCTTCCCTGACTACCATCATGTTGTAGAACAGGTCGCCTTCCCAGCGGTCTTTGTTGCCTAGTCCGATTGCACCGATGCCCTTTTCATTGCAGGCCTCCACCAGTTCCAGCAGCTCGTCCCAATCGGTGGGGGGATCCAGACCCAGTTCGCTTAACACATCCTTGTTGTAGAACATGCAATAAGTTTCCAGGGCATTGGTCGGCACCGCATAGGTCACCTCTTTTTCTTTATACGTATCATATAACTTGTACCCGGACGCCTCAAGCTGTGCATCTAAAGGATACAATGCCTCTGCTGCGATAAAAGGCTCGCTGTAGGATCCGCCCCAGGTGTAAAAGAGATCCGGTAGTTCATTGGCCTGAAGCATAACACGGATTTTTGTTTTGTAAGTTTCGTCATCGACACGTTCGACATTCACCTTATATCCAAGTGCCTCTGCTGCCTCCTCAAACGTATCCAATTTCCAATGGCTTCCGGTCTGCGGATCAAACATGACCAGTATGGACAGTTCCACGTCTTGTTCCTGTTGCGCGCCAGCATCCGTCTCCTTACTTTCGCTCGTCTTGGCTTCCGATTGAGCCGCTGTACTACCGCCCTGTGATTCGGTGGCTTTTCCGCCATTTCCGCACCCTCCCAGACTGGCAGCCATACACATTGCGACCAGATAGGCAACTACTGATTTCCTCTTCTTCATATCAACTACCTCCTTTGTTTGATAATTTAATTCTAACATTACTTTTTGTACGATAATATAAGATATATTCCGATATAGTTAGATATATTATGCAGTTTAATAAAGTAGGGGTCAAATGGTATTTTGACCCCTACTTCATTCACACTTCTAAATATATTTCCCGATATTCCACCGCCGTTATACCGGTATATTTCTTAAATACCTGCGAAAAATAAGTATAATCTGCATATCCTGTCATCTCTGCAATTACATATACTTTGTGATCCGTCTTTTTGAGCAGCATCTTTGCTTTCTCCATTCTGGCTTTGGTAAGATAGGAAAAGAAAGTTTCTCCGGTTTCCTTTTTGAAAAGGCTGCACAAATAATTCTTACTCAAATGTACAGCATCCGCCACATCGATCAACGCGATTTCTTCTCGCAAGTGGTCTTCTACATACTGCTTTATCGCTTCTATCATTTTCAAATTTTTACCGGCGCTTCGGTCAGCGGCCTCATCCATTACCATCCGGGTCAGCTCCAGCACCTTTTCTTTTAACATATCTGCTGTTTTATAGGAGGATAGCTCCAACAGGCATTTACGCACCTGTTCCTTCACCTCCTCTTCCTGTTCTGACACTGCGTTATATAACTCCATCAATATAAATACAGTCTGGCTGGTAAACTGCTGAAAGATAGCTTTATTTTTCTTTAACTCCTCATACATCCGTTCAATGAGTCGAATGGCCTCTGTTTTATTTAAGGAACGTATTTTAATCCCAATACCATTCATCAGCTCAAAGTCATATTCAAAGCCCTCACCGGGAAACAGTTTCACTTCATCATAGAGAATACAGCTTCCTGCTCCCATATAGCATCGTTCTTCCAATGCTATCTCACAATCCTTGCGGGCAGCATGGAGTCGATGATAATCTGCATATTTCCTACTAATGCCAACCGATACACTGCTTCCGGTCAGGCTTTTGAACTCTTCCATTACCTCACATAACCATTCCATAACCTGTCCATCCAAAACGGATGCTGTATCGTCCTCGATAATATAATATACAAACCTGCCTCTGACAAACTTCTCCAGACGGGCTTTATTCTGCAGATACTCCCGCATCAGTATATGTAGCTGGATCCAGAGCAGCTCCTGCATCTCTGGAAGATTTTCTTCTTCTGCGTAATCCTGTTCGAAACAGCATAAAAAGTATGACTTTCCTTTCAGATTCCCACCATACCCTTCCAGTTTATGAATTGGATCTGTTTCCGCTGAAATCAATCTACCGGCAAGATCATTTAAAAACTGGTTTTTAAGGATCAGCATATTGCCTCGGACTGTTTTCTGCATTTGGCGAATATTCTTCTCCAAATCCTTTCTCTTTTGAATTCTCCTGGCTACCTTTCTCAGAGCGTCTTCCAGCTCGGATTTCTTTGTGGGCTTCATAATGTATTCCACTACTCCAACCCGCAAGGCGGATTGTGCGTAGTCAAATTCATCATAGCCACTGATGATAATAACCTGAGTTTCCGGATAATTCTCACTAATATAGGTCGCTAATTGGATACCATCCATCTTTGGCATCCGTACATCGGTCACGACCAGCGCCGGTTGCATCTCCTGAATTAACCTGCAGGCTTCCTCGCCATTTGCTGCACTGCCGCAGACCTGAAATCCCGATTGATTCCAGTCGATTACTTCTTTCATACTACGTAGAACAACCGGTTCATCATCTACCAGAACTGCTTTATACATAAGCTTCAACCTTTCAATCTATCCACTGCGATTTTAACCCAAACCTTTGTCCCGCCTCCCGGACGGTTTGAGAAATGCAAGGTGCTTTCTTCTCCATACCGCATTTTCAGTCTTTCATTCACAATATAGATTCCATGGCGTTTCCGCTTCCTTCTGCTCTCATAGGTGTCTCCACTCAATATCGCAGCTATCTGCTCCCTATCGACGCCGACTCCGTTATCTATTATGCTGATGCAAAGTAGCCCTTCGGTTTCCTCAGCGGTAATGCTGACATATCCTTTTGTATCTTTGGGACCAATCCCATGGAGAATGCTGTTTTCTACCAGTGGCTGCAGGAGGAATTTCATCACCTGATAGTTCATGACTGAATCAGGTATGTCAATCAGATAAACCAGCCGCTCCTCATAGCGTTTTTTCTGGAGCATCAGATAGTTCCTTACATTATCGACCTCTCGTAAAAGAGTAACATCATCTTCTCCGTTTCCCAGACTAAAGCGAAACATTTGTGATAAGCTCTGAATCATCTCCGAAATCTCAACCTGCCCATTGGTCATCGCCTTCCAGTTTATGCAGTCCAGAGTATTGTATAAAAAATGTGGATTCACCTGCGCCTGTAAGCTTTCCAACTGAGCCTGCTTAGCATTTAATTTCTCTTGCATCACCTCATTGATCAGTTTGTGAATCCGATTCATCAGTCGGTTATAGGCATCTCCCAGCTGAATAAATTCATAGATATTTCTTATCTAAATTTCTTCCCTAAAATCCTGATCCTCCGCTCGCTCCATTACATCATTTAATGCACCTAATGTTCTGGTAACTGCTCTTGCAAAATAATTATAGATAAAGAATGATACCAGCAACACGATGACACTCACGAGTAGGATAATAAATGAATTGACTATCTGGTTGTTCATCACGACGCTTTGTTCCACCAGACATAATAAATTCCACGAGAGATGATTCACATGACTGGTTGTTACATAATAGCCTCCTACTTTTTGAAACTTCTCCAATTGACTGGTTTTGAGTGTCAATCCCCCGATTGTTTCCGTCTCCTGCTCTGTAACATTTTCTGCCGCAAACATAATTTCATTCTCTTCATTTACAATAAAAAAGTTGCCTAATTCGGGGCTGGAAAGATTGCCTACCAGTTTGGTAAGGTATTCATTGTCCAAGGTAATGATCAGCATGCCGATGGGACTGAGTGTATCCCTTTCGTTGACCGCTCTGCCAAACACCACCCTGTTTTTCTGCATGCTGATTCCCGCAAATGGTGAGTTTGTCCACAGATATTTCCCCTTCATCTCCAGCAGATCCGGATACCAGCTCTGAGCCTCCAAAACCGCATATTCGGTAACATATGAGGGCGCTGTCCCCACGGTAAAGCCTCGTCCCTGAAAGTCATACACCGACACCGATTCAATATAATCCTGTTCCATAATCAATCGAATGATTTCTTCTTTCGGCCTGCGTACTGCCTCATTATATTCGGCACCACTTGCTTCACTCAAAAGCAATTCCTGAATACTGGCATCCGAAATAATATACCGGGATTTTGTCTCGACATCATTCGTGATATATTCCAAATTACGTCTCAATTCGGCCAGAAGCTGGGAGGAATAGGACGAGTAATTCCTGGTACTGATCTTTCCTGTAATCACTACCGAAGTCATAACAATTACCACTATAGCCGTAATAAATATTCCGCTAAAGGTCAACATTAATATCTGGTGTAGCTTTAATCCGCGCACCTTTTCTTTCAATCGGGAAACCAGTTTCTCCATAACACACCTCCGTTTCTACTATTTCGGAAACTGTATTGGAATATATAATCATATGTTTCTCAAAACATGCACAGCAGAATTTCCGTACGATTTTCTTATGTTTTAATTATAGGTCATTAACCTTATTATTACTATACCAGGCAACAGTTTAAAAGCTATTTTCACAATCCAATTTTTTCCTTTTTAACCGCACAAAAAAGGACATTTTCAGCAGCTAAAAACGTCCTCATCTATGTGCATATATCTCTCACTTATTCAATTGGCCAATCAATAGCATCTCCACGCTCATCAACTAGATGATACCCGACAGATTCCACTCTCCCCATCAAACATCCCCGACATTCGGCGGCCTCTTCGCCGGTGCAGATTTTATTGTCATATAAATCATATTGTTTTCTGTTTTTTACCGGGGAAAGATTCGGCATCACAACATTGGCCCCCGCCAACAACCCTTTTTCTCTACCTCTTGGATCCAGCGTTCCCAAAGCAGTCGTCGCCGGAAGCAGTACTTTAGGCAGAAGAATTCTGATGACAGACAAAAGAAATAACGTCAGTTCAACACTTCCCGCTTTTTCCTCTGCAAACTTGGTATCGTGATGGGGGATAAATGGCCCGATTCCAACCATCTGCGGATTTAAGTCTTTTAGAAAGATTAAGTCCTCCGCCAGATTGTCCAGGGTCTGCCCCGGCGAGCCCACCATAAAGCCAGCCCCCACCTGATATCCAAGTGATTTCAGATCGTACAGACATTGCTTTCTGGTAGTAAGACTCATCTCCTCCGGGTGTAGCGATCTATAGTGCGCTTCATCTGCAGTTTCATGCCTGAGAAGGTATCGATCCGCTCCCGCTTCTCTGAACTTCTTATAACTGTTATAAGGTTTTTCCCCAGCAGACAACGTAATGGCACAATCCGGATAGTTTTCTCTGACGCTCCGGATAATTTCTACTAATCTGTCATCGGTAAACCAGGGATCTTCTCCCCCTTGTAATACAAAAGTACGAAATCCCAGAAGATATCCATTCTGACAACAATCCAATATCTCATCCTTCGTCAGTCTGTATCGGGTGGCATGATGATTACCTCGTCGTATTCCGCAGTAATAGCAATTATTCTTACAATAATTAGTGAATTCTATGAGTCCTCTTGTATAAACTTTATTTCCGTAATGCTTCTTTCTTATCTTCACAGCCTCTTCCGACAGCCTGTCTGACACGGACTGATTGGTTGAGTTTTCCAATAATTCACAGTACTCATCTTTGGTAAGCTCATGATATTTAATGAACTTTTCGACTATCTCCATAACGCTCTTCATAACTATCCCCCTTTTTTCCTGTATCTTATTCCTTTTGTGATAACAACCCAAACCTGCCTTTTACAGATTTCCAATTTTTTCTCTCATTTTTCTTCTTACTTTAAACATAAGACCTGTAGAATATTGTTCGTTTTTTACTAATAATTCGTAAGCCTCCATAGTACCAACAGAATAAACAAAGCCCAAAAGA
>DVNN01000132.1 GCA_018714325.1 Candidatus Pelethocola excrementipullorum | reverse complement strand
GTGTTGGGATGTACCCTCCGCAAATTTAAGCTGCATCTTTTCGCATTTGATAATAGTGGAAGACACTAAGACTAATGCATCTTTCAATTCTTCCTGTGAATAAATTCCCATAGAACATATCCTTTCTATTCTGTGATTTCATTGTATCATAGAAGGAAAATTCTGCAATAAAAACTGTAATTATGATGAACGAGAAGTGTTGACTTGTTATGGATTATGCCGTATGATAAAAGAAAGGTTCACTAAGAAACTAATTGGAGGATTTATGGAAGACTATGAAGTGATAACATCAGGCTCACAACTGAAAAAGCTTGTGGAAAAGAAGTCTGAACCGATCATGAAGAAGTATGACTTGAGAACTGTAGAACTTGAGATACTGATTTTCCTTTTTCAGAGAATTTATGGTGATACGGCAAAAGAAATCATAAAAATGAAACATATGTCCAAGGCTCATGTTTCGAAGTCCATAGAAAACTTAAAATCCAGAGGTTTTCTTTTACTGAACGAGGATCTTGAAGATCGTCGGATAGTGCATCTGGAATTGACTCAGAAGGCAGATAAAGTGATAAAAGAGTCCCTTGTGGCCAGGGATGAATGCAGGAGTATTATGTTTCGTGGAATATCCGAAAAAGAGCAGGAAATTATCAAGCAGATATTGAAAAGGGTATCCTGTAATATTAATGAAGAACTAAAAAAATAACGATATTTTTTACATATATAGTTCACTAGTGAACTAATGAAAGGAGAGAAAGTATGAAATCCTTAGCAATTGAACGTGAATTTGGAAGTGGAGGAAGGGCGATAGGAATGGAGGTGGCAAAACTGGCGGGAATCCCTTACTATGATGGGAATCTTCTTCTAAAAGCAGCGGAGGATTATGGTATCCGTATAGACCTCTTGAAGAATTATGATGAGAATAAAACAGGAAGTGTTTTATATAATATAGCCATGCTTACAAGTGTTAATAGATATGAAAATCAAATGAAGATAAATGAAATGTTTTACGGGATTCAAGAGACGATTCTAAAGCTTGAAAAGGAAGGGCCGGCAGTTTTTATCGGCAGATGTTCCACGGAGATCTTAAAATCATCCTCAAAGGTGCTGCGGGTATTTATTTACTCCTCCGATATGTATAAGAAAACCTGCAGGGTCATGGAGACGGAGGAGGTGTCAAAGCCTGAAGCCAAAAGGCTTATGGAGAGAAAAGACAGACAGAGAGAAAGATATTTTAAATTCTGGACACAGCAGGACTGGAAGGATAGGAATAATTATGACATGGAAATGGATACGGGAATTCTATCAATAGAAGAATGCGCGGAGATTCTATTGGCAAAGATGAAGTAATGGAGCCAACCTTCATCTGACTGCGTTTTATCACACACTTTGATTGCGTAACGACATGGTTTTTGTTAGAATAGAGTTACTGACAAATATTAACGAGAAAACATATAAGGAAACATATGGAAAAGCATACGAAAAAAACAATCAAAGAAGTTGTAAATATTAATGAAAATGAAGTTATGATTGAAAGAGAAGAGGTAGTTGAGGTAAATCAAGTAATTCCTCTTGGAATTGCACATAGTGATAATATGGAAAAAATCGCTGACATGAGTGAACACTTTTCCCAGACAATGGATCCCATACTCAGAATGTATAACGCAGCTATGAATGCAACAACGGCCCGTATGGAGATTATTAGGGATGAATTTCATTTTCGTAAACAAAGGTGTCCTCTCCACCACATTGATACAAGGTTAAAGTCGGCAGACAGTATATTAGGGAAATTAAAAAAGAAGGATCTGCCCCTGACATTGACAGCGGCCTGCAACAATATCTATGATATAGCAGGAATCCGTGTAGTGTGCCCGTATATCAAGGATGTGTATCTGATCCGGGATAGGCTTTTAGCCCAGGATGATATTTGTATCATGGAAGAGAAGGATTATATTAAGAATCCCAAAAGAAATGGATATAGAAGTCTACACATTATAATCAGAATTCCTGTGTATTTTATGAATAAAAAGCAGCTTGTGCCGGTGGAGTTGCAGATTCGTACCCTGGCAATGGATCTATGGGCCAGCTTGGAGCATGATATTAAATATAAATCGCTTCATAATGAATGTAATATTGATTTTACCGCGAAACTATATGAGTGCAGCGGGTTGATATATCAAGTGGAAGAAGAGATGGAAAAGATGAATGAGGTATTGGAAGAATATTAGTGTGACACTTCATTAAAGAGGGCTTGTTTTGGTTTTAAATCCAAAACAAGCCCTCTTTTTTCCTTTAAAGACAAAAACTCATGTCTTGTATACATGAAAGCCATTTGAAAATGAGACATAAAATGTCAACAAAAATTGTCGACAAATATGTAATATGTATACAAAAATGTATAAAATAGCCAAATTACATTGACAACATATAAAAATACTATATAATACGAACTATAATAAATGTCGACAATTACTGGAGGAGCGTAACATGTGTATAAAAGTATTGATGGCGCAAGATGTTGATGAAGCTGGAAAAAAGTATCTTGTGGATAATGGATTTGAACTTGTTTTTGCAAAACGAGAAGATCCAGAGCTGATGAAGGAGCTGATTAAGGATTGTGAAGGAGTCTTCTCAAAAACATTCTTTTTGTCAGAAGACATCTTGAGTGCAGGTAAGAAATTGAAGGTTGTTGCAAAACATGGAGTGGGTATTGACAATATTGTTGACTTAGATACAGCAACAAAACTTGGACTCTATGTAGTAAACACTCCACTTGCAAATTCGGATTCTGTTGCAGAACATACTATCGGAGGGCTGTTGGCCTTTTCGCAAAAGACTGTAGAGATGCATCAGGCAACTTTGAAAGCCGATTTTGAAGCACAAAATTGTGGAGGAATGCATGAGATTGGTTCCAAGACCATCGGTATTGTGGGCTTGGGAAATATCGGGCGAAGAGTGGCTAAAATTGCTGCCTGTGGTTTCGATATGAAAGTTATTGGATATGATCCATATGCAAAGGCAGATGTTTTGCCCGATTATATTGAATATACAGATGATTTGGATCACATCTATCAAGAAGCCGATTTTGTCACACTTCATCTGGGAGCAACTCCCCAGACAATAGGCATGATGGGAAAGAAGCAGTTTGAGAAGATGAAGGATACCGCTGTGTTTTTGAATTTAGCAAGAGGTGCTTTGATGGTAGAAGAGGATTTGGTGGAAGCACTGACAACTGGTCAAATTGCAGGAGCTGTATTAGATGTATATGCATCTGAACCAATTGAACCCGATAACCCACTGTTGAAACTTGATAATGTACTCCTTTCACCCCATAGTGCGGCGTTAACCGATGAAGCTCTTGCCAACATGAGCTATGGCGGTGCACTGGGGATTGTAGAAGTATTAACCGGAAAGAAACCAAGCTGGTGCTTAAACTATGATGCTGTTAATGAGAAGAGGAAATAGGATACTGCTCATTGACTTCGATCATAAGAATTGTGAGCAGGCTTTGGATAAAAATTAAGAGGCAGGTGAGAAAAACTATGGCAGATAATGGTATTAGCAGACAAACTACAGTGGCTACTGTGCTTAATGGAATGCGTTACGATATACTTATGGGAAAGTATAATGAGAAATGTCGGATTAGTGAGGTGGAGTTGTCTAACAAGTATCAAGTTTCACGTAGCTCAGTTCGTACTGCACTTCAGATGCTGGAACGCGATGGTCTGGTCCATATACAGCCAAACGGCCGGAAGATGGTGACACCAGTTGATCAGAAATATATTAATGATTTATGCCAGACACGTAGTATATTGGAGTGCGAGGCGGTGCGCTTGATTCTGGAACAAGATGTGATGGATCTTTCTGAGTTAATCCGGATCGCAGGACTGTTTCATAAGGCACTGCAAGAACAGGATGATAAAGAAAGAGGGAAACTTTTGTCAGAAATTAATACGCAGTTCCATGACCAGTTATTTATTTTAGCTGATAATAAGGCGTTGATTCAGTGCTGGAACAGCCTTTCCCCAGTGTGTACCGCACTTTTGGAGATTAACTCTACATTGCCCCTTTCGATGAATGAGCATGAGTTCTACACATCCCATCTGAAAATTGTAACAATGTTGGAGACTCGAGACGAAAACATCATCGAATTCATCCGATACCATGCATACGAAGCATCGATGAAAGATGCATTGGTCGCTATTGAAAAATCAAAAGAAATATAAATAGTGTCTTGTCCAGCTCATAATCTAAAGATGAGCGATACATCGCACTAGAGGAGATGTAATGAAATATATAGGTATAGATTTGGGGAGCAGTTTTATTAAGGCTGTTTTCCTGGATTTGGACGAAGGTAAGGTTATAGCCTACCGTAAGCATCCGACTCCTCGAAAAGAAAAGAACCAGAATGTCAATGTCTTCGAAATTCGAGCTTCCCATATCGTTGATACGGTACAAGCATTAATTGATGAATTTACATCTACCTATAAAGACGTAGAAGGTGTGATTCTCTCAACCCAGATGCATGGATTTGTATATTCTGTGCCCAACCGTGAAGATCGATATGTTTCTTGGCAGGATATGCGTTGCTTAGATAGAATGCCTCAAAAAGACGATAGCTATCTGGAGTGGCTGCAAAAAGAAATATCCCCAGAACAGATGGAGCGAAATGGAGTATATCTGAAACCCTCCCTGGGAATGTGTAATCTATATACACTTTTGGAGGAAGATGAGGAGATGCCACGAGATGGAACCTTGTATACCTTGGGATCCTATATCATCCATTCACTTACAGGGAATAATGTGTGCCATATTAGTAATGCAGCACCCCTTGGAATTGTAGATGTAGCAAGCAGGTGTTGGGACAGGAAGTTGCTAAAAGAGTTAAGAATGTCCAATATTAAACTTCCACGTCTTGCACAAAATGATTATGAAGTGTGTGGTACATATAATTCCAATGGTTGTCACTTGAAGGTTCATCCTGATTATGGGGATATGCAAATTGCAGCATTGGGAAGTCAAATTGGTGTTGGAGATATAGTGGTCAATGTGGCGACTGCGGCTCAGGTGATTCGGTATACTAAAGAGTTTTACCCTGGTATCTATGAGATTCGGCCGTATCTAGAAGATAGTTATTTGTACACGATATCCAACATGCCTTCTGGACGTAATCTGGATGTTCTCGTTAATTTCTTTCGAGAAATTGTCTTGGATTTGACAGGAGAAGAAGTAGATGCTCAAATCGTGTGGAAGCACATTCATGAAGGAAGACTACACGATGGAGAGGGATTAAAAGTAGAAACTGGTTTCTATAAGAATCCTTTCTTCTCAGAGGGCGGTGCTATATATGGTATCACACAGAACAATATGCATATCGATACCATATGCCACGCTGCAATTGTTGATATGTCAAATGTATATTGGCATTATATTCAGCGACTTGGAGAAGCACCGGAATCGATAAAGCGAATTATTTGTGCAGGAGGTGTGAGCTGGAAGACCCCGGAACTATGTCAGGCGATTGCTGAGATAAGTGGTAAAAAGTGTCAGCTTTCACCCATAATAGATGAAGCACTTTCAGGTTTGTATCAGGTAAGTCTTGTGTGCAGCGGTATATGCAATTCGATAGATGAAAGCAGGAAATACTATTTACAGTTTGAAGGATAGGAGATTGTTTATGAAAAAAGAGATAGAGAATGGGAATACGATGCTGGGGACTATGATCTCGGAATTTGGCAGTCCCAATATTGTACGAATCCTGAAAACAGGGGGGTATGAGTTTGTCATTATAGACTGTGAGCATGGTCCCTTCGATTTTACTCAGCTTTCGGGAATGGTGGCTCTAGCCAATGCCATTCATATGCCTGTATTAGTACGGGTTCCGGGTATTGACAGAGGCTTTATAACAAAAGTGTTAGATATGGGAGCGGATGGACTTCTCGCACCAATGATTAATACGGTAGAAGATGCATGTAATCTGGTAGAATGTGCAAAATATCTTCCCCTCGGAAAACGTGGTGCCTCCACCACAAGAGCACATACAAACTACCTGCCTCCAAAACTAGATGAATATATGGAAGAGGCGAATAAGAGAACGATTATCCTGGCACAGATAGAAACCTGTGAAGCCGTGGAAAATGCTGAAAAAATCGCAGCCGTATCAGGAGTGGATGCACTGGTAATTGGTCCTACAGATTTGTCAGCAGATATGGGCCGTCCTGGAGATCTGCATACGCCAGAGTTCCTGTCAAATGCGAAAAGGGTAACGGATGCAGCCTTAAGCCAGGGGAAACGTTGTGGAACAGTGGCTTCCAATGTGGAATATTTACATAAATGTCAGGAGATGGGGATGAATCTGTTCTGTATGGGCAGTGAATTAGGAATGCTTCTAAATGGTGCGAAAAATAATGTGAATAAATTCTATAAAAAAGAAGAAGGTTGTCTGGAAAAGGTACAACAACCGCTTGAATGATTGCATGAAAGGGAAAAAGATGAAAATTGTAGTATTGGATGGTTACACACTTAATCCGGGAGATCTGGATTGGAATTTGATGGAAGAACTGGGAACCTGCACAGTATATGATCGTACTTCACTGACTGATGTGCAGGAAACAATCGATAGAATCGGCGATGCAGAAGTAGTATATACAAACAAAACGCCGATGCCCAAGGAGGTATTTGATGCTTGCCCGAACATTAAATTTGTGGGTGTCCTTGCCACAGGGTATAATGTGGTAGACGTGGATACTGCAAGAGAAAAAGGGATTCCGGTTTCGAATATTCCTACTTATGGGACTGCAGCAGTTGGTCAGTTTGCTATTGCCCTTCTTTTGGAGATCTGCCACCATATCGGCCATCATAGTGAGGCGGTCTATCATGGCAAATGGGAGTCAAACCCGGATTGGTGTTTTTGGGATTATCCACTGATTGAACTTGATGGAAAGACGATCGGTATCATCGGCTATGGGCGTATTGGACAAGCAACAGGAAGAATTGCCCAAGCATTAGGTATGAAGGTTCTTGCGTATGATGCATACCAAAATCCATCCCTTGAGACTGAAACATGTAAGTATGTTGATTTGGATACTGTTTTTACCGAGTCGGATGTAATTGCCCTTCACTGCCCCCTATTTCCAGAGACAGAAGGGATGATCAACAAAGAGAATATCGCTAAGATGAAGGACGGAGTTATTATTATCAATAACTCGAGGGGGCCACTGATTGTGGAGGAAGATCTGGCTGAAGCATTAAATAGTGGCAAGGTGGCAGCTGCTGGTCTTGATGTAGTATCCACTGAGCCGATTAAAGGTAACAATCCCCTTTTGAAAGCTAAGAATTGTATGATAACACCACATATTTCCTGGGCTCCGAAAGAATCCAGGATGCGATTGATGCAAATAGCAGTTAATAATTTGAAGGCATTTATAGATGGTGAGACAGTAAATGTAGTTAATAAATAGAAGTAACTGTGGAGGTATACTTAAAATGAAAGAATCAATCCATAAGTATTTTCAGATTGGGACGCTGCAGTGGATGAGCCATCCTTCCTACAATGTGCTGGATTCCATTTATAAGATTGCTTGTGACGACTTTTTTGACGCATTTGAGATTACAGCAATCAGTGATGATGAGGAACGGGAAAAGGCGAAAAAGCTGCTTGCAGATTCTCATCTAAATATAGGCTATGGTGCACATCCAAAGCTTCTCAGCACCGGTCTTAATCCTAATGATACGGATGAAGAGGGGAGAGAAAAAGCAGAGGCTGCATTAATGGAAGCAATTGATGAAGCGGAGTATCTGGGTGCAGAAGGTGTTGCATTTTTAGCAGGAAAATGGGAAGAAGAAACCAAAGATATTGCATATGCCCAGCTCTTAAAAACGACAAGAAATCTTTGTGATTATGCGGCTGCTAAAAACATGATAATCGAGTTAGAGGTTTTTGATTACAATATGGATAAAGCCGTATTAATAGGGCCAGCGCCCTATGCAGCAGAATTTGCAGCTGATATCAGAAAGACTAATAACAATTTTGGCTTGTTGGTTGACCTGTCTCATTTCCCGACCACTTATGAAACCTCAAAGTTCGTTGTTCAGACATTGAGGCCATATATCACCCATTTCCATATTGGAAATGCAGTGGTAAAAGAAGGGTGTGAGGCTTATGGTGACAAACATCCACGTTTCGGATTCCCTAATAGTGCGAATGATACGGCAGAACTGTTAGATTTTTTCAGGGTTTTGAAGGAAGAAGGATTCTTTAATTCGCTGAACCCATATGTATTATCTTTCGAAGTAAAACCTTGGGGCGATGAGGATCCGGAAATTATTCTTGCCAATACCAAACGAGTGGTTAATCGCGCGTGGGCTTTACTGGAAGATTAAATGACGGCGTAGCTTTGGGCCACACCGCCAATCAATAAATAGCTGACAAAATATTCAGCACGATTAGTCTAAAGAGGAACAAGACAAGAGAGCAATTGCTTAGATATAAGAGCAATTGCTCTCTTTTAGCTTTACAGGGTACGAGTCAGTTCAAAGATAGCACAGTCATGGGCTGCCAATGTACGGCTGATTTTTCTATCTTTTGAAACAGAAGTATTGCCACTCCATAAATCCATAAGGTCTACTTCACCCTGGTATGATTTCCCATAATCAACAACAAAAGGATTGGTGGTAAGCTCATCCAGAGATACGCAGATTTCATCTGTTTCATCGCTGAGGTTGAATAAGGCCAGATAGAAATTGCCTTGCTTTTCGTTTGATCCCGTCCACACAGCCTGTGAAGCGTCATGCCGCACCTGCCATGGGCGGCAGTCAGGGGTCAGGAGAGACAGAATTCTTCGGTTTGTTAAGAGTGATAAGGTCCATTCATCTAGTTGGGTCATTTCCGCACCTAGCATAAGAGGAGAGCCGAACAGACACCATAAGGTCATCATGGTCCGCTGTTCTTCGTGGGTGAAAAGCGTCTGGCGTTCCTGGTCGAAGCCTCTGCCAACCCTTCCTAGAGGCAGCATATCGCAATCTGGGTAACAGCCTTTGGACACATGAGTCTGCCAGAGCTCGCAGCGATCAAACATGTCTTTCAGCAGATCCCAATTATCCCAGAAATCATCGGTAATACGCCACATATTCGCATAAGTTTCATAATGCCAGGCCTTGTCAATCAGGGCGGGACCTGGAGAGAGAGAAAGGACGATAGGCCTTTTGGAACGCTGGATGGCCAAGGACAGCATCTCGATCTCCCGGCGGGCTGAATACTGGTTTTCCCGGTATAAGTTGGTGTTACAGATATCGTCACATTTGATGAAGTCCACACCCCAGGATGCATATAATTCCAACAGTGAATCATAATAAGCCTGTCCTGCTTTCGTATCGCGGACACCATACATATCAGGGTTCCATCCGCAGATGGAGGAAGGATCGGCCACCATATCAGCGGTTGCAGAAGTGTTTTTTATGTTATAGTGTTTGTGAGCAGCAATCCGAGGGATTCCCCTCATAATGTGGATGCCGAATTTTAAGCCCAGGCTATGGATATAGTCTGCTAGTGGTTTGAAACCGGAGCCGCCGGTGGAGGAGGGAAAGCGCTCTGGATCCGGCAGCAGGCGGGAGTATTTGTCCATTTCCAGTTGGGAGAATGGAATATACTGAAATTGATCACGCATGGTTCCGGGTTTATGGGCATACCACTGGATATCTATCACGATATATTCCCATCCATAGTCCTTCAAATGTGCGGACATATAATCGGCATTTGCTTTTACCTGCTCTTCATTTACCATAGTATCGTAATAATCATAACTGTTCCAGCCCATAGGTGGTGTAGGGGCAAAATTATTCTTGTTCATAGTAAGTCCTTCCTTTCTATAATGGTATTTTTTTGTTTTGAAATAATTGTTTGTATTTCCTTCTAATCCCTATTATAATGAGAAATAGTAAAATAAAAAGAAGAGAAATTTGATATAAGAGGGTAAAAATTTGAGTCAATATATATATGGATCCTTTGGGGTACTGGATATGGATGAGATGGAGCATCAACCGTTCCTGTTACTGGACGGAGGGGTGGAAAGAAGAATTCAGAAACTAGATATGTCCATAAACTGCACCGGAAGTGGAGAAAACTATGAGGTTTCCGGAACGTATAGCTTTCAAAATGATAAAAGAACAGGGTATCAGGGATATCTTTTCCAGTATACGCTGGGAGGAATGGGGATTTTAGAGAGGGGAGGACGTAAGTTTCCGTTAAGTATGGGAAAAGGTTTTTTGGTTTCCTTTCCTGAAAAAAGCAGTTATTATCTGGCGGAAGACGGGGAGTGGGAATTTGTCTATCTGCATTTTGATGGTTCAGGTGCCCGGCCATTTGTGGAAAAACTGATGAAGATTGGGAAAGACTCTTTTGACTTGAATGAAAACAGCAGACCGGTGCGAATGCTTCTGCGGCTTCAGGAAAAATATATGGCTGGGGGCAGAGCAGAAAAATACGAAGGGGGTATGTTCCTCCATGAATTTCTCTGTGCACTTCTGTTGGAATTAGAATGTCCGGCAGAGAGTAGAAATGATATGGTTCAGGAGGCCATACAGATTATGGAGAAGGAATATGATTCACTGGAGGGCATTGAAAACCTGGCACGGCAGTTGGAAGTATCTTTTGCGCATTTAAGCCGAAGTTTCCGGGAAGAGACCGGAAAAAGCCCTGTTCAGTATCTAACACATCTGCGGCTTCAGGGAGCGGTGAGTGATTTGCTAAACACAGAGGGGAATTTGGAGTGTGTAGCGAGGAAAAATGGCTTTTCCAATGGGAATTATTTTTGTAAAGTATTCAAAAAGGTCATGGGAATGACTCCTACTCAATACAGACAGAGTAGAAGGGGATAAGTAAATTAGGATATGGTTAGCTAGAAAGAGAGGGTTTAGCTTTGGAAAAACTTACAAGTCGACAGCAACAGGCAATTCAATCCAAAAAACAAATCTACGAAGTGTCGATGGAGTTATTTGAGAAGTATGGTTTCGAAAAGGTGACGATTAAACAGATTTGTTCTGCATGTAATATTTCTACGGGAGGTTTTTATCACTACTTTAAAGGTAAGGAGGATATTTTAGTTGATAAATATCGAATGACCGACAGTACTTTTTATGGGGATGTAACAGACTTACCTGGAGACAGCTATATCGATAAAATCGTAGAATATATGGGTAAGTATGCCAGGAAGGCCGAGGAGGATGGCCCGGTTGCCGTTACAGAGATCTGCCATGCCTGGCTGTCACACCGTCTGGGATTCCCCTACGATGACAATAGCGAGGTGATTCGTGGTTTGTCTTATTTATTAAAAGGTGCCTGTACAGCGGGGGAGATTCCAACTTCCACAAATATAAAAGATTTTCAAATGGATATCATGATGATTGTCCGTGGTATCATCTATCACTGGTGTTTGATGCAAGGTGGTTTTTCGGTCAGCGAAAAGACGAAAGAGACCTTGGGCATCTATTTGAA
>DVNN01000011.1 GCA_018714325.1 Candidatus Pelethocola excrementipullorum | reverse complement strand
GGAGCGGCTCTCCGCGACATCTGATTTAGTAATTCTTAAATTTTAGTTGAGGAGAAGCATCAGGGCAAGATTTTGTACCACTTCCAGCGCCGAGCGGAGTCCGTCCGAATTACTTCAGATGGAGCGGCTCTCCGCGACATCTGATTTAGTAATTCTTAAATTTTAGTTGAGGAGAAGCGTCAGGGCAAGATTTTGTACCACTCTCAGCGCCGGACGAAGTCCGTCCCCCCTAAGACCGCCAGTGCAGGCCATAATAGAGCGTTTGACCCCCAAATGGAAGCAAATTCTTCCATGGACAGAGGACATTCTCCGCTGCCATTCTCTATGGTCACGGAGGGTATTCCACACTCCAATACAAAGTAATCACTACATCCGGCGGCATCTTGTTCACTTTGAACCGAAGATTCTTTCGGATATCCCGTTAGCTCTGAAACCAGGTCAGCCAGCTTTCGGTCAGCTTCCAGTACACTTCCGCTGCTGCCATAATC
Organism: Candidatus Pelethocola excrementipullorum; assembly: GCA_018714325.1. Lineage (GTDB taxonomy): Bacteria > Bacillota > Clostridia > Lachnospirales > Lachnospiraceae > Novisyntrophococcus > Novisyntrophococcus excrementipullorum. The sequence goes on along the minus strand of DVNN01000011.1, from coordinate 15,070 downwards.
CCAATAAACCACCTCGCCGGAAGAATGGTATGAGATTGTACAGACTATTGGGTACTCCTCCGCCAACCTAAGAATCGCCTGTACCTCAGGTTCGGATTCCGGCTTCTCCCCCTTATAGTGGTCAGAAGAAGGATAGTTCACGCTCTGATACTCTTTCCACCCGCTGTCAAAATTCCGATTCAAATCCACGCCTCTTGCATTCGCCTTCCATCTTCTCCAATACTCCTCCCGACTGCTTTCGCCCTCCCCATGTTCCAGATCATTATGATAACATTTTTCCAACTGTTTCCGCAAAAAGAAGTCTCTGATTCCATCAGGGCCACTTTGGCTAATCGTCACCCCATCGGGATTCGTCATAGGCAGAATATGGAAACATACATTGTCAAATAACTTTTCATAAGATACTCCGCGATAACTACCATTCTCAAAGTTTTTTAGGATATCTTCCAGCTGCTTCATGGCCAAAATAGTATTCAAATATTCCCGTCCATGTATGGATGCCTGAATCAATATATGATTGGACGATTCCTGATTTCCAAGGATGACTTCCATAATCTCTCTGCCATCCAGAGAGGTACCTGCCTCCCCCACAGACATTTTATCCGGGTACTTACTTTCCATCAGATTCAAATCACCAATCATCTGTTCATAAGTATATAAGACATCTTTCACAGTAACTATATCATGATCTGTATGAATATTCTCACCGCCCGTATAACTACCTTCCTCTGCCTCTGTATTGAGTTTTTCTCCTACATCCTCTATTTCAGCTGCCTCCTGTCTCCCTTTGTGTCTCCTTAATATATATTCCCCATCTTTGATTTCATATCTTATATCTAAATCATTTTAGTGTAAACGAATTGGCAGCCTATATCCCGCCCTCTATTTGTTTCAATACATTCCATTTTAATAGTTCCTCTTTTTCACAATACTCACTTATTTTCCCTTACAAATTTCAATATGATATATATATTTCAGAAAATTATTCCAAAAATAGAGAATTGATATTGGATTGATATTAAAATATGTGTTACACTTTAATTATCAAAAGATAAAGGAGGTCATGATTTGAAGAAGTATGTTTGTTCCATTTGTGGATACGTCTATGATGAAGCAAAGGGTATTCCTAAAGCGGGTATTGTGCCAGGTACCCGATGGGAAGAACTACCGCAAAACTGGGTCTGTCCTCTGTGCGGCGCAACAAAAACAGAATTTAAATTGCAGGGTGAATCCAATGGGGCGGCTGAAAGAAAGCCGAGCACTGTGATGGAACCATCCACGGAACGGAAGAAGTTATCTCCGTTGGAAATCAGTTCACTCTGTACAAATCTGGCACGTGGATGTGAAAAGCAGTATAAACCGGAGGAGGCAGAACTCTTCCGAGAGCTGGCCGGATATTTCAAGGCAGTATCTGCACCCGCTGTGAATCCTGGTTTTGATGATTTGATTAATTTAATCGAAAAAGACCTTGAGGAAAATTTTGAAAATGCCAATACGATAGCTACTAATGAAGGGGATCGGGGGGCAATGCGGGCACTTGTCTGGAGTGAGAAGGTTACCCGAATACTAAAGTCACTTTTGGCCCGATATCAGAAAGAGGGCGACGCCATGCTTGAAAACACCGGTGTTTACGTCTGTACTATCTGCGGTTTTGTCTACATAGGAGATAATCCACCGGAAATCTGCCCAGTTTGCAAGGTACCCAATTGGAAATTTGAAAAGCTCGAAGGGAGGTAAAGGAATTGCCTAAGAAATATGCAGTAAGAAATATACGATTGTGCACCAAGGACTGCTTGTGCCTCTATGTCTGTCCCACCGGTGCAACGGATACAGAGAACAGCATTATTGATGTTTCAAAGTGCATTGGCTGTGGGGATTGCGCTGATGCCTGTCCTTCAGGCGCAATTTCTATGATTCCAGCGGAATATCCACCACAGCAGCCTAAAACAGAAGCGGTCATTGGAGCGATGAATACGCTGATGCGCAGTAAGTCCAAACAGGAGAATATTGCTGCTGGACTGACCGGAAAACTTGCAAAAGCAATTGAAAAATCAAACCGCATTATGGCGGAGGATATCGTTCGCGAAGCAGGATATATGCTTCCTCAAAGCCAAAACACTAAGGATTTTTTACGTTCACTTCTTGAATCCGAACAACCAGAAGACTTCCCGACAGATGTGGTAAAAAAACTGCAGGACAAGTTTTAACGTTAAGTGAACTGATGTAACTTAAAAAACACCCCAGGTAGAAAAATCAAATGCTGAAAAGCATGATTCTGCCTGGGGTGTTTCTATTCTGTGCTTAAGAAAACTAAAAATCGGCTTATCCGACTGGCACTTCTCTTGTCTAAAAGCCTTTACCCTCTATCATTGTTCAACATATACAAGAGCGCATTAACAATACAGGCCGCAATATTACTTCCGCCCTTCCTGCCCCTGGCCACAATATAAGGAACATCGGCTTCCATAATCAACTCCTTGGACTGTACCACATTGACAAACCCAACCGGAACACCGATAACTAATTCAGGTTTCAACCTGCCTTCCTCTATCAGCTCATACAGCCGCACAAGTGCTGTGGGCGCATTTCCGATGGCAATTATCACCGGTTTATTCAATTCCATGGCCTTATCCATACATACATGGGCTCTTGTGGTCCCCAGCTCTTTCGCTTTGGCTGCCACATCTTCATCCGACATAAAACAGAATACCTCTCCGCCATATCGGGCCAACGCCTTCTTGTTGATGCCTGACCTGGCCATCTGGGTATCGGTCACAATACAGGCACCGTTCTTCAACGCTTCTAACGCTTTTTCCACCACATGTTCTGAAAAACAAAGGTTATCCACATAATCGAAGTCGGCACTGGTGTGAATACACCGTTTGATAATCAATGCCTGATCCTCTTTCAGTTCCCTGTTGCCCAGCTCCTCTGTAATAATTTCAAAGCTACGCTTCTCAATATCCATGGGCCGGACATTCTCAAGTTCAATTTTCATATTCAGACTCCTTCCTCTAGTATTTCATAGATCCGCTTCATATCCAGATGCTCCCGCAGTCCTGCTGCCAGAATATCGTACTGTGTCTCCTTAAACGTCTGATAATCCACGCCCGTCATCTCCGTAGTATCAATTCCCTTTTTCTCACCGATGGCCTGTACGATTCGTTCAGCCACCTCTTCCTTATCGAAAATGCTGTGAACATAGGAACCATAGGCATTATCTTTCCATGCCCCGTCCTCCTTGGCCTTTTCAAGGCCGACTGCCATATTGGTAATGCTGGTCAGGGGTTTTGCCCCGTCTTTCAACGTGGATACTCCCATATGAATCTCATATCCTTCCAGTTCCACGCCATTTAGGCCGGCTAAAATTCCTTCCACACCTGTAAATGAGCCATGAACCCGGGTTCTGGTCTTATCTCCGGCAAATACCGTATCCACTGGAAGAAGTCCCATACCCTTGATGGTTCCTCCGGCTTCCACACCAAGAGGATCTGACAGGCTATCCCCCATCATCTGATATCCACCACATACGCCGAATATCAAGGTGCCCGCAGCAGCCTTTTTCAATATCGCTGCCTCCAGCCCATTCTGTCTCATCCACAGCAGATCTTCCATCGTGTTTTTCGTGCCGGGCAGAATAATCATGTCTGGATTTTTCAATTCACCCACCCGAGTCACATAACGAAGGGAAACTCCCGGCATACGTTCAAAGGGGTTAAAATCTGTGAAGTTGGAAATCCTGGGAATTCTGATTACTGCAATGTCTATCAATCCCACTTCCTGGTCTCCGCTGAATCTCTCGGTCAGACTGTCTTCATCCTCCACTTCCACATTCAGGTAAGGAGCCACACCTACCACCGGCTTACCGGAACGTTCCTCCAGCATGACAACTCCAGGATCCAGAATCGTCTTATCGCCGCGGAACTTGTTTATGATCAATCCCTTAATCATGTCCTGCTCCTCTTTATCCAGCAGCATTACCGTCCCCACAAGCTGAGCGAAGACACCGCCTCTGTCGATATCCCCCACCAGCAGAACCGGGGCCTTAGCCCCCTTTGCCATGCCCATATTAACGATATCATCCGTCTTTAGATTAATCTCCGCCGGGCTTCCCGCACCTTCAATCACGATAATATCATTCTCATCAGCAAGTTCCTGATATGCCTCCATCACCTTGGAAAATAACTGAGGCTTATAAGCAAAATAATCCCGCGCGCTCATATTTCCTATCACTTCACCATTGACGATTACCTGGGAACCCGTGTCATTGGTGGGTTTCAGCAGGATGGGGTTCATATTCACCGTAGGCTCGATTCCTGCCGCCTCGGCCTGCATCACCTGAGCACGCCCCATCTCCAGCCCCTCCTTGGTGATAAAGGAATTTAAAGCCATATTCTGCGACTTAAATGGAGCCACCTTATATCCATCCTGTTTAAATATTCTGCAGAGTCCGGCCGTAATCAGGCTCTTTCCTGCATTTGACATGGTTCCTTGAATCATTATAGCCTTTGCCATATTCCACCTCCAAGTTCATAACGCAGAGCTTTTAACAACTGCTCATTCTCTTCATGCAATTTTACTGCCACACGGTAAAAACCTTTTTCCAATCCTATATAATTGCTGCAGTCCCGAATCAGAACCTTCTGCTCCAGACAGTGCTCAACCAGATCCCTGGGACCCTGGAAAAAGATATAATTAGCCTTGGAATCGTAGACCTTCAGTCCCAGCTTTTCCATCTCTTCCTTCATCCAGCCACGCTCCCTTGCAATCAGGTGCCTGGCTTTACGAACATATTCCTCTTCTTGAAGAGCCGCCACGCCCGCTTCCTGAGCAGGTATGGACAGATTCCAGGGTTGAACACAGCTTCGCATCCGATCCAGCAATTCAGCATCCGAGCTAATCCCATATCCAAGCCGGATTCCCGCCATGGAATACCTCTTGGTAAATGCCTTGAGCAGGAAGAGATTTGGATAGCGATTCAACTCTCCTTTCAAGGTATACTGCTCAGGTTCATCGATAAAGTCATTGAAACACTCATCCAGTAACATTCTGGCGTTATGCTTCCGGCAATGCTCCAGTATCTCCAGAATCACCTCTCTGTCTATCAGCTTGCCCGTGGGATTGTTGGGATTGCAAAGGCATACCAGATCCGCTCCGGAAGAAACCAACGCGCAGATACTTGCGGCACTTCTGAGCTCAAACTCCTCTTCTTCCAAAAGCCGCACATGCTCCACCTGACATCCCACGCTCTTTAAGGCTAATTCATACTCTGCAAAGGTTGGAGCCAAAACCACCGCCCGCCTGGGCCTTAACGCCTGGGCAAACATAAAGATTAACTCCGCTGCCCCATTGCCGCAAACAAGGGACTCCTCCGGCACCTGTTCGTACTCTGCCAGAGCCTCCTTCAGCCTCGTTTGCCGTACATCCGGATAATTACAAATTTTTCTGACACCCTCCTGGGCTGCCAGAATCACTGACTCCGGAGTGCCCAGAGGATTCATATTAGCAGAGAAATCAAGTGCATCCGGATTCCGGTACACATCTCCTCCGTGAATCTGTTTTTTCATCATGCACCTCCCACAGCTAATAATAGAATGGCTCGTATGATTCCGCAAAGTATGACAGCTAAAACGGCCGTCATATAAAGAAGCCGATTGGCATTCACAATATCCCCGGGCACCACGGGTCGGATGGAATCTCCGATGGTGGGCTTCTTAAGTATTTTCCCGAAGTAACAGGCATCTCCGGCAAGCTGCACATCCAGTGCCCCCGCCATCACCGATTCCGTCTGAGCGGAATTGGGACTGCTGTGATTCATGCGATCTCTGAAATACACCTTCATGGCCTGCTTCCCATCCATACCCATTAGATAACTTCCGGCAATCATCAGCCAAGCCGCGATCCTAGCCGGCAGAAAATTGACCACATCATCCAGTTTCGCCGCAGCCGTACCGAAATACCGGTATTTGTCATTCTTATATCCAACCATGGAATCCATGGTATTGATGGACTTATAGAGAAATCCTCCGGCAGCGCCCCCTATCATCATAAAAATAAGAGGGGCGATAATACCATCCGCAGTGTTCTCGGCCACCGTTTCCACCGTAGCCTTAGTCACTCCTTCTTCCGTGAGTTCTGTCGTGTCCCTGCCCACAATCATGGAGACCGCAGTTCTGGCCTCGGCCAGCGTGCCCTTGGTCAGACGCTCATAGACTCTCATGCTTTCCACCTTCAAGGATTTCGTGGCCAGAAGTTGGTAGCACCAGAATGTTTCCAGAGCAAACCCCGCCCAGATATTCACCTTGTAATACAACAGATATAAGATCACAGCCGGTATTCCTGTGCTGACTGCTACCACAAGAGCCACCAGAATTCCGCCGCCAATCCGCTCCCCGGCTTTTGTCTTAGGCAAAAGCCTCCGGATCAGATATTCAAAACCATCGATTAATTTTCCGATGATACGAACTGGATGATACAGCCAACGCGGATCTCCCAATAATAAGTCCAACAAAAATCCCAGCACCACCGCCGGCAGCGTATAGTAGATCATCTAGTTCCCCTCTCTTCGCATCGTTTTATAAATGCTTCCGCAAATCTGGGATTTCCATAATAATATAGATGTGGGAATCCCGCAAACAAAGTCACGCTGCTGTGAACACATCTCCAACTCCGCTTACTAAGTGGTTTTTTTGCCAAAAATGCATCCCCGCAGCAGGTAGAATCAAAATAATGGAATTCATGAGCCGGTATAGGACCTGTCTCCATTCCAAATGCTTCGGCTCCTTCCAAGGTAATATATCCGAACCGGTTCAGACGCTCCGTATGGAATGCCCGCCCTTCCAGAACTCCTGCCATAGGCCAGGCCCGTCCTTCCATATCCTCCATCTCCTGATGAAGATACATAAATCCTCCGCATTCCGCGATGGCAGGCAGCCCACACTCCACAGCTTCACGGATACTATCCAACATGGTACGGTTCCCACTTAATTGCTCCGCGTACAGCTCGGGGTATCCACCGTGCAACATGAATCCATCCAGTTCCTCTGGAAGCTTTTCATCGTGAAGTGGGGAAAATGGCACTAGTTCCGCTCCCAGATCCTCCAGAAGCTCCAGATTATCCTTATAGAAAAAACAGAACGCTTCATCCTGAGCCAGACCGATTCTAACCTTTTTGTTTTTCGCCTTCTGCAAACCATGTTTATCCCCAGATGGTTCTGATAGCATACCCTTTTGTCCATAAGTCAGACCACACTGTACCGTACTGACTTTTTCTTTGTCATAGGTTAGTTCCCCCGCACTTTTTGCCAGGTCCAACAACTTGTCCACCTCAAGAGACTCTTCCAGAATCTCACTTAAATCATCTAATTTCTGCTGGAGTTGCTCCACTTCGCCGGGAAGCACCAGCCCCAGATGGCGGCTTTCCAGCACACAATCTTTTAGCACCGGAACATAACCCAGAACAGCAACACCGGTTTCACGCTCAATCAGTTCCTTCATTCTGGAATACATCATGGGAGACAACCGATTGAGAATCACCCCTGCAATGGGGCTGTCCTGTCTATATTCTGCAAATCCTTTAATCAATGCGGCTATGGAAACACTGGCTCCTTTTGCGTCTACCAGCAACACTGCCGGTGTCCCCGTAATCCTGGCCACATCGTAGGCACTGGCCTGAGTACTGATCCCCGCCACGCCATCATAAAAGCCCATCACGCCTTCCATCACTGCAATCTGACTTTCGGCCGCATGCTTTTCAAATAGATAACAAGTCGTATCCGGATCGGTAAAAAAGGTGTCCAGATTTCTGCTCTTCGTTCCGATGACCGTAGTATGAAACATGGGGTCGATGAAATCCGGGCCGCATTTGAAAGAAGCCACCTCTATTCTCCGCCGTTTCAACAGATTTAGGATTCCACAAGTGATCAGAGTCTTTCCGCTTCCGCTGGAAGGGGCCGTCAATAATATTCTGGGAATTCTCATGGCTCCACCCCTCCTCCACAGGAAATAATATAGACAGGATTCTGTCCCATCATCATATGGTACCTTCCCACCTCTTTGGAACGTGATACGGTCATCTGCACGATTTCCTGATGTTCCACAGGAAGTTCTTTCAATACCTGCAGCGCTTCAGCCACCGTCTCCAGGGTGATGGCATTCATCACCAGGCGCACGTCCGGGTTCTTCCTCAGCAATAATTCACAGATTTCCTTCAGATTCCCTGAGGAACCCCCGATAAATGCGTGAGTGGGAGGTGGCAATTCTTCCAGCGCTTCAGGCGCATAACCTTCCACGATTTCCATATTGTCGGCGCCGAACTTCTGACGGTTTTTCCACAGCAAACCGACGGCCTGGGGATTCTTTTCGATGGCATAGACCTTACCCGCATAAGCAGTCAGCGCCATCTCCACCGAAAGTGATCCACTTCCCGCACCCACATCATAGATGATGGAATTCCGCTGGAGATGCAGTTTACAGATGGAAACGTCCCGCACCTCTTCCTTGGTCATAGGTACTTTATCCCTTAGAAAAGCTTCATCCGGCAGACCATGTGTCACCAGGCGCCTTACTTTTTTATTTTTAACCAGAATCACCGCCAGCGGATCCGTCTCAAGCTCCAGGAAATCCCCTGGACACCCTCTTAAAATCCGTTCTTCCGGATATGAGAGACGTTCTCCCACTGCAATTTCCACATCGTCCATACCATATTCCAGCAGTTTTCCACAAAGTTCTTTCACCTGTCCACCTTTGCCCAGAAGTGAAAACACCTTTTCATTATGCTGAATCTCACCGATCAGGTTACAATTCTTTCCATGTGCGCTGACAAGGGCTGCATCTTCCCAGGATTCTTTGAGTTTGGCACAAAATGCTACGAGGGAAGCCGTTCCCGGAAAGACTCTGGTCTCTTCCGGCAGAAGCTGCAGTAATTTTTTCGCCCCGCTATAGAATCCCACGTCCCCCGACAACAAAATTCCAATTTTATCAAATTCCGGATGCTCATCAATATACTTCTTTATCTCTTCGGACTGGTATGCGGAGTAAACCGCCTGGCCCAAAAGGACAATTCCTTCTGTCATCCGGGAAGCTCCGATCAACAATTCCGACTCCCGGCACCACTGTTCTGCCTCGCAGGTCAGTCCAGCTCTGCCGCCCATGCCGATGCCAATCAGGGCAATTTCAGGATTTCCGGCTATTTTAAACCGTCTGCACAGCTCATGTTTGCACTCCAGAAGGGAAAGTCCCTCTTCTTGTACAGGCCTTCCAATCACCACAAGGGTAATACCAGTCTCCCGGGCGGCCTCTTCTTTCTCGGGAAATCCTCCTGCCACACCGGTATCCTTGGTAACCAGATAGCGGATTCCATACTGCCGGATCATGGCCGCATTCAATTCCTTTGAAAATGGCCCCTGCATACATATCAGGTGATTTCCGGTGAAGCCCAGATTCGCACATTGTTCCGCCACCTTGGGCAGGGAAAGCACACGGGCATATAACCGTTTCTCAAAATCTTTCACCTTTGTAAACACGGCAAGTTCTTTACTTCCCGTGGTCAGCAAAGCCGCCCCTTCCCGGCCATTCAGCCAGTCCGCGGCCGCCTCGGTGGATTCCACATACACGGATTTACCTTCGCTTTTCCCATCGCCCTCTCTCAGCAGACGCAGATATTCGCATCCTGCCCGGTCCGCGGCACGTCTGATGTTTCCAGTCACCTCCGCAGCATAAGGGTGGGTGGCATCCACAACCAGGACACCGTCCATTTCGCCCATCAAGGCTTCCATCTGCTGCTCATCCAACCTCTCATGGGATACATGGATGACAGAATCTTCCTCAATCAGACTGCCTCCATATTCCGTGGCCACACAGACCCAGGCCGGAATTTTCCGCTGCCTCAGGAATTCCGCCAGCGTTCTTCCTTCAATTGTTCCTGCAAACAACAGCACCTTATACATGTCTTTTGTTTCCTTTCTGAAGCGCTGATTTAACTTCTATACGTTACGATAACCTCTGGGAGTCACCATATGTCCATCTACATTCTTGGTCTGGGAATTTCCTATAAATACCGTGGTGAACATATCTACCTTCGTATCCCTCAGTTCTTTCAACGTCATCAACTGCATCTCTTCGCCCTCCCGGCCGATATTTGCCACGGTTCCGCAAACTGTATCCGGGTCTTTATGGCGAAGCATCAGATCACAGGCCTTCATCAGATAATCGCTGCGCTTTTTGCTGGAAGGATTATAAAGGCAGATTACGAAATCGGCCTCGGCAGCATGGAGAAGTCTGCTCTCAATCTTTTCCCAGGGTGTCAGCAGATCACTCAGACTGATCAGACAGAAGTCGTGAATCAAAGGTGCGCCCAGAACGGCCGCTCCGCCGGAAGCCGCAGTCACACCTGCGATAATCTCCAATTCAACCTCCGGGTACTTGACCCCAACCTCATACATCAGTCCGGCCATCCCGTATACCCCTGTATCCCCACTGCAGATCATGGAAACCACATGGCCTTTTTGAGCCTCCTCAAAAGCCATAATACACCGGTCAACTTCCTTTTTCATCGGTGTGGTCAGAAAGGTTTTACCCGGAAAATGCTCTTTTACCAGATCCACATAAACCGTATAGCCGATGATGGTGTCACTACCCTTCAAAGCTTCTGCAGCCTCAATTGTCATTTTTTCATAAGCACCTGGTCCGATGCCCACCACATAGATTTTATTCAAAACTTATCCTCCAGTCTTTTCGTACACAGGCACAGGTCACACCATCCCCGCATGTCTTCTTCACAATTAATTCACCGTCTGTTGCAAGGACCGCACTACGTTCACAAACATTATCCACGCCTGTGATGGCCTCCACGAACTCGGAATTAGTAAATTCTCCTCCCGCTTCCTTTAATTCCTCTGCTGTAAAGGTCTTAAGAGGAAGCTGATACGCTTCACAAAACTGTAAAAGCCCCGGCTCATCCGCTTTCAGGTCGATGGTAGCCACCTGGCAGACCGCCTCGGGATAGAGATATTGTTCCTTCAAAACATCCATAACCAGCTTTTCAATCCGTTCGGCACTGGTTCCCTTTCTACAGCCGATCCCGATGGTAATACACCGGGGAATCAACCATAGACAATGGTCAAAATACTTATTCTGATAAGAAGGGCTGATACTGATTCCCAAAGATACCTCATCCTGGTTTTCCGGTTTCAACTCCCCGTCCCATACAAAACCCTCCGGCAATTTTCCATCCACAGGAAAATCACTTTGGAATCTCACAGGATAGCCGCTCAAGAGAGAGGCAGACACTTCCTTGGCATAAGTCATATTGGATAGAGTCATGTTATTTTTCGCCGCATAGACATCCACCGCGAATTTGCCATAGACATCCGTAGCCGTGGTAACTACCGGCGTAGCCTTAATCTGTTCGGCCAGCCAGGCCGCCAGCTCATTGGCTCCGCCTATATGACCGGACAGTAAGGGAATACAGAACTGCCCTCTCTCATCCAATACAATGATGGCTGGATCCTGTCGCTTATCCTTCACGAATGGCGCGATGGTCCTCACAGTGATTCCGGTGGCTCCCACAAAGATAATCGCATCACTGTCGATAAACCGCTTTCTGGTCCATTCCTTCAAATCTTCTTTCAACTCCGCAGGATGGCCACTCTTTGCAAACCGACTTTTAAATGCGATGTTTACTTCATTTCCCTCCTGCAGCAAAATCTCCTGAATCCACTTTAACAATGTGAACCCACCCTGGGTAAAACATATTCCAGCTATTTTCATAATTCACTCCAAATTTATAAGGTTCCCTTTCTGAATTCCGTTGTGAATTCCGGATGATACAACAAGGAGCGGTCATAATTACTATGAGCCACTGCCTCTCCGATGATCATCAATGCAGTCTTAGTGATGTTTTCACGTTTTGCTGTTTCTGCTAAAGTTCCCACGGTACAGATGCAGGTTTTCTCATCGTCCCAGGTTGCCTTATATACGATTGCCGCAGGCGTATCCGCCTGGTATCCTCCTGCAATCAGACGCTGGCTCAGTTCTTCCAGCATTCCTGTGCTTAAGAATATAACCATGGTAGCCTGATGGGCGGCAAATGACTCAATGCTTTCCTTCTCCGGCACCGGAGTTCTGCCCGCCATTCTGGTAATAACCACACTCTGAGACACATTTGGCAGGGTGTACTCCAAATTCAGGGCAGAAGCAGCACCGCAAAATGCGCTGACCCCTGGACAGGAATCATAAGAGATCCCCTTCTCATCTAAAACATCCATCTGCTCCCGGGTCGCTCCATAGATACAGGGATCCCCTGTATGAAGACGGACGGTCATCAGCCCCTTCTCCTCTGCTTCTATCATGACTGAAAGCACCTCTTCCAGGGTCATCTTGGCGGAATTGTATACTTCACAGCCTTCTTTTTTATATTCCAAAAGTTCTGGATTCACCAGAGAACCGGCATAGATTATCACATCGGCCTCCTCCAGATATTTCTTTCCTCGTACCGTAATCAGGTCCGGTGCTCCAGACCCCGCTCCTACAAAATGTATCATCTGTTCTTCTCCTTTACAATGATCAATGAATAATAGCCTGCGTCCTCAGGAATCTCATCCACACTTCTATAGATCTTTTCCCCGGGCATACCGCAGTTCTGAATCATCACTGCCTCTTCATCATTCTCTATCAGCATCTTCTTCACATTACCCATCTGTTTTCCTGCCTTCATCAAAACCTTGGTTCCCGGCAATTTCAGTGAGTCTTCAATCTGATAGGAGGCCGGAACCACATGCAGAGGCTCTGCCTTTTCCACCAGTCCTATGTTCAATTTGGCTGCAACCGCACAAAAAGAGGTGATACCGCTGATAATCTCCACCGGATATCCGGCCTCTTCCACCCTTTTATGTACATATATATAAGTGGAATAAACCGTAGGATCCCCCAGAGTCAGAAATGCTACCTGCTTTCCCTGGTCCAGAAGGTTTGCAATCACTTCCGCCCCCTGACTATGGCTTTCTTCCAGCTTCACCGGATCCTTAGTCATGGGCATATGAACCGCTAAAAGTTCTTTCTCAGCCAATTCCGGATATGCCTGAACCACTATTTTATAAGCCACGGTATCCATAGGCACCTCACCCGGCAATGCAATCACATCACTTTCCCTTATCACACGCAGTGCTTTCAGAGTCAGTAACTCAGGATCGCCCGGACCCACACCGATACCATATAATTTTGCTTTCATAATCCAATTCTCCTTTGCTTTTTATGAAAATCGTCTACTATAACTGACGTTTTTATCTTATGAGTTGGGATCAAAAGGTATTTTGTCCCCATGATACCTACGGATTGTTACGCACTTTGTGCTCTTACCTGTTCATCACTTCATCATTGATTTTGCTGATCAGGGACTGCACCTTAGAAGTCTCCCCAAGCTTTCCTTTTGCCTGAGAAAATAGCACAGCTCCTATGAGCAGACTGTTTCTGCATCTGTTATTCAGATAGAATTCCACTTTCCTGCAGACTTGTTCCATGGTCTTTTCAAGGGAACACTTCCCTGATTCTTCCAGAATATCCAAGGCCTCTTCTGTGGTAAATGTCTCCAGAATCCGACGTGCCGTATCGCCGTCACCGCCGGATCGCAGATATGCAGCCGCCATCAGCTCCGCCCGGCTGTCAGCATTTCTGGAGTGGGTGTTCATAATCCCTCCGGAAACCTTTATAAACTTGCCGATGTGGGCGATAAATAATATTCCTTTCACCCCCAGCTCCACCGCCATATCGATGGTTTCGCCGATATAGTTACTGCACTTCATCTCCGCGTTCCGATTCAAATCCGGCATCTTGGAAGCAAATGCTTCCCCATAATTTCCTGGGGTAATCAACAGGTATTTTGCCCCTTGAGCCACAAGCATCTGCATCTCCAGCCGAATGCTGGCAATCAAAGCATCCTCGCTCATGGGAACCACAATTCCACTCGTGCCCAGCACCGAGATTCCTCCCACGATGCCAAGCCTTGGATTGAAGGTTTTGGCAGCCAATTCCTCGCCCTTTGGTATGCTGATCACCACTTTAAGCCCGCCTCGATACCCAAGTTCTTCACAGACTTTGGTGGTCTCCTCCAGAATCATTCTGTGGGGAACTGGATTGATGGCCGCTTCCCCGATTGCCTGGCGAAGCCCCGGTTTCGTTACCCGGCCAACACCTTTTCCTCCATCGATGGTGATATCCTGCTCCTGTCTTGTTACAGCTGCATAGATATAAGCTCCGTGGGTAGCGTCCGGATCATCTCCGCCATCCTTTTGTACGGCGCAGCTGACCTCTTCCACCTGCCCATTATCATCATATTTCATCCGGATGTCTTCTATTAACAAATGCAGTAGAATCCCTTTGGGCGTCATCAGCGCAGCCTCTTCTACCCGCTGCCCACTTAGCAACATCTTAGCCGCCGCCTTGGCGGCCGCTGCCGCACAAGAACCTGTGGTATAGCCCATACGGAGCTTCTTATTTTCCTTTATCACATAGGCATCTTCAAGCCCCGTCCGATGTTTCATCTTTTCCCTTCCTTTTCTCCAGTTTCGGTAAAGAGGTTTTATCGTATAATATCCTAATTTTTACATAAAAAATGGAATGATGCATACGGAATCCTTCACCCGATAACAATCATTCCTGTCATTTCTTCGGTGCCCGCAAAGAAATTATACCCTGAAATATCGTGGTATCTGACTTTACAGTAACGGCCTTGTTCAGGAGTTTCACCTGATTCCCAACAAATATTCCAGTTCGAAGCAGCTTCCTGCTACTACTTCGCTCTCTTCAGTTTTTATCTTTTGTCGCTTTATTCATTATAATAAAACTTAACCATTATGTCAACAAATCCATCAAGTTCAATAAACTTTTTGGCAAATTGCTCAATAGCTTTGCTTTTTCTTGTACATCACAAAACTTAGAAACCCCATTCCATAACTTGTTACAAGAACGAGTTAGTCTTGTCAGATGCTTACTATATATAATAATTTCCTTTTACAATTATTTAAATTATGATATGATATTATGCATGATGCCAGGGTCAAAAGGTCATGCTTTT
>DVNN01000131.1 GCA_018714325.1 Candidatus Pelethocola excrementipullorum | reverse complement strand
GGTTGGTAGGCTCATCGAGAAGCAGGATATCAGGATTGCCGAATAATGCCTTTGCAAGCAGCACCTTCACCTTCTGTGAACCATTCAGGTCCCCCATCAGAGAATAATGATATTCCGGCTCGATGCCCAGACCATTCAAAAGCTGCTCCGCATCGGATTCCGCTTCCCATCCGTTCATCTCGGCAAACTCGCCTTCCAGTTCACTGGCCTTGATTCCATCTTCGTCTGTAAAATCTTCTTTTGCATAGATTGCTTCTTTTTCCTTCATGATCTCATACAGTCTGGCATTACCCATGATGACCGTATCCAAAACCGAGTAGGTATCATATTTAAAGTGATCCTGCTCCAGGAAGGAGAGACGCTGTCCGGTGGTGATTGTGATATCACCGTTGGTAGGCTCCAGCTGCCCGGATAAAATCTTAAGGAAAGTGGACTTGCCGGCACCATTGGCACCGATCAGACCATAACAATTCCCCTCCGTAAACTTAATATTGACATCCTCAAACAATGCTTTCTTGCCTAATCGTAATGTTACATTTATTGCTGCTATCATTTCCTAACCTCTATTTTCTTAATATTTATATATGAACCAGAGTGTGTTTTGTTTAACAGACACCCTCTTATAGTTACCAATGCTTTTATTTTACCGGATATTATATATTTTTCAAGAAGAACTTTACGAAACCGACAAGATTCTCTCCCTGATCAATCATTCCGGTGGGCAAACCTATCCGCCTATGGTGAAAAAGTTATTCAGACGGCGGAAGTCTTCGGCCAGTTCATTGTATTGCAAAGCCTCATACTGGAGTTCCAGTTTCTCATGTTTTTCACTGACATCTTCCCAGCTTGTGGTATTCCCATCCGCATCTATGTAACCAAGATGATTGAGGGCAGGCATCTCCTTTTGCAGATCCGACAGATAATAATTGTACGGAGCCATCTGAAGGCCCGTCTGCTCCAGCATCAGGGTGGAAAGATAATTGGTGCTTGTGAGAATTCCTTCTTCCTCAGGTATATCATAATTCGCCCAGATAAAAAATGGAGTGGCGTAATACTTCTGTTGTTCTTCCAAAGAGCTGTCCTCATACTTTTTCCCGGTAATCCACTCTGTAAAACTCTCGGGCAGATCCGGATAATGATCGCCAAACATGACAATCATCGTGGGTTCATCAAAATCCTCAAAATACTCAATCAGGTATCGCAAAGCGTCATCCGAATCTTTCGTCAGGGATAAGAACTGATTCACCGAGCTGTCGGTGTAACCCACGGTCTTCACATCGCCTTGATAGGCGGTATTGGTATAACCGCCATGATTCTGCATCGTTATATCAAACAAGAAGTAGGGATCTTCCTTATTCTTCTTTTGATTCACCGCCTCTATAATCTTTTCATAATTGGCCTGATCGCTGATATGTTGCCGAATCCTCATGGCCGAAAGATCAAAGTCATCAATGGTATAAAACTTATCAAACTGCAGCAGTCGATAGGCACTTGTCCGTTTCCAGTTGCTGCCTTTGTTGGGGTGCATGGCCTCCGCCCGGTAGCCCTGATCCTTCAAAGTTGTGACCAGGGAATATTGATCATGGGTGAAATAGCTTACATAGGGCACCATTCCCGGATAACGCTTTACCGAGTTTCCAGTCAGGAATTCGTATTCTGTCTTGGCCGTTCCCCCGCCCCGGATACTCACCAAAGTATGTCCCTTGATTGTATTTTCCTTCATGGAATCATAGAATTCCATGTAGGGCTGTGTCACATCAAAGTCCCCCAACATGCGGTAATCCGCCCAGGATTCATTCATGATCGCTATAATATTCACCGGCTTCACCTTGCCGTTCTGGCTTTTGGCATCCACCTCCACGGAATCGGCGATCTCTTCTACCACCTTCTCGGAATAGCCTTCGGGAGGAGTCAGGCGCATATACTTGGCCACGCACAGAAATCCCACCGTTGTTCCATACTCCTGATAAGTTTTATAAGGACGATAAAGATCTGTTAAGATTCCCAAGCCCCCGTTCCAACCCACATTCAAATAGACGATATACAGGCCAACCATAAAGACCGCCGTCAACCCACGCATCACTACCTTCCACTTCCGTTTCCTGGCCAGCCGGAAATCCCCGGACTGCCAGTACAAACCGATGATGGAAAGTGACAAGACGGTAAAGATAACGATTTCACTTGTAAGTTTAAAATCGTATCCTCCAGCCACCTCCATGGCGGTCCCCACACTGAAGATATCAATAAATTGAAATGGCTCTCCCCGGAAAAGATAGACAAAGTAAAATACCAGGCTGATGACCAGCGAGAAGATATTTCCCACCAGCATTGCCCTCCTCCAGGAATTCAGGATCAACAACAGCAAAACCAGTATTACGAAGATAAAGGCCACGTTTAGGGCCATATATCCTATTTCCATATCCTTCAGCAAAGGATTATTCATAAATTCAATCTGCAAAAACAGATAGACCGCGTTGAGAAAAGCAAACAGAAAGTGCCAGACCTTTATGGTCCGAACCTTTCGTTTTCCCGGCTCTCTTTTGCAGAATCTCCAAAACCAGATGGAAGCAGAAAAAACCACTGCAGTCAGCAGTCCCAGGAGTAGCAGAATCCTATTTTTAGAGGAAACTCTGCCCACCACCAGCTGATATTGACTCAGCAGGAATACCAGAATCAACGACCAATACAGATATCCCGCCGCAAACTTCCCCCTCTGTTTAGCACCTGCCAGTTTCTTCATCCATATTTCCATTGAGTTACCTTCTTATCCTCTCCCAAATCCGTATCTCAATCTGTATCTAATGCTTAACAATCAAAAAGCAATTCCAAGGACTTCTATCAGAATTCCCCAGAACACACCCAATCCATAGAGTATCCCGATGATACCCAGATTCTCTTTGACTTTTTTATTGGTTCTGAAAAGTACAAGGACACCCACACCTGCTCCAACCAAGAGTCCGGCCATCATCTGTCCACTGCCCAGAATTCCATTCAGGTATAACTGGGTGATGACCACCGACGATGCACAGTTGGGTATCAGACCCACCAAAGCCGCTAGAAACACTCCGGCTATGGGCTGTGTGCTTACGATGGAACCAATCTGTTCCTGCCCAACCACTTCCACCACCAAACCGATGACAAAGGATACAACAAAGATGAACAATGCAATCTGAGCCGTATGAATGAAAGCGGATTTTAAGATGCCCCCCTCTTCACAATGACAATGCTCATGCTCGCATAAATCATGGATGTTCTTGTCCTCATGCTCGTGATGACTGTGTGCTCCCTTCTCTTTTGATTTTTTCTTACCAAATCTCCATAAGAAATCAATAAGGAATCCGGAAACCGCACCCAGCAGGACCTTCGTTCCCAGAATACGGAAGATGGTAGCCGGTGCTACGGATTCCGAGATGAATATGGGAAGCATCTCATCCGAAGTGGATAAAAAGATAGCAAGCAGGGTACCCACGGAAATAACACCCCCGGCAAAGAGACTTGCCGCAGCCGCCGAAAAACCACACTGGGGAAAAGCTCCCACAATACCGCCAATCAATGGCCCGTATTTTCCGGAATTCTGCATGACCACCTTGGATTTTTCTCCTGTCTTATGCTCCAGATATTCCATAATAAGATAAGTCAAAAATAAAAATGGAATCAATTTCAGACTATCAATCAGCGTATCTAATAATACGTCTAGTATCATTCTAAATCTCCTCTTCTAAAATTCGTATATAAAAATACTTAGCTACTATATTATCACAAAAAAAAACAGAACTCAACTACTGCGAAGTCGAATTCACACAGGAAACAAGTATTCCTTATCACAACTTATGGAATTGCCCTTTATAATAAGAAGAAGCTGTTCCAAAATGACCCCAATACCAGAGATCGCAGAACAAATTTCACACGATCCACCGTATCAACCGTCAATCTTGAAACAGCCACTTTTATTTCATGGTAACAGCAATTTTTGATTCGTTATAAATTCCTCAGCCAGCCTCATTCTGCCGATATGACAGACCCTCCCAGTTACATGGGCCGTCCAGTCCTCATCGATGCTTACATGCACTTCTCCTCCCGGGGCATGTATATAGGTCTGATTATCCACCAAACCCAGCCGAAACAAGGCCCCCACAGCCGCACAGCTGCTGGTTCCGGCAGACAGTGTATATCCTGCACCTCTTTCATAAACCTCCATCCCCACATGATTCCGTTTTAAAAGCTTTACAAGCACCGTATTAATACCGTCGGGAAAGCAACTTTCATACTCCAGATATTTACCTATTTCACAGACCCTCTCTTTGGAGATCTCATCCAGGGGAATGATGCAATGGGGATTGCCAATAGAAACACAGGTGACCTTGTACTCCTTTCCACCTATTAAGAGCGGGATATTCACAGCCTCTTCTCCCAGCCCCACGGCACCCACATCCTTACAGTCAAAGCTAAGTTTTCCCATGGTGATCTTCATCCGGCTGCCCTCTTCATTTAAGAAAAAAACCTCTACATCACCGCTCTCCGTATGAAGGAAGAACTTTTTCTTTTGAATATACCCTGCATCTCTCAGGTATTTTGCAAAAATGCAGATACCATTGCCGCTTCTCTTAGCCACGCTTCCATCGGAATTTAAAGTCATAAACCCGATTCTCCCCTTCCAATCCATGGGGCCCACCAATATTCCATCTGATCCCAGGCCATAATTGCGGTCGCAAATCAGTCTTATGGCACGGGCATTCAACGGACTGTCCTGCCGTACGCAGTCATATACCAGATAGTCATTTCCCAGACTATGATATTTTTCAAATGACAACTGCATAACCCTCTCCCCTCCCCAATCCACGAAATTCAATCTATGTATATAGTTCTCATTTTTGTCATATTCTAAATATCGAATATGTTCTTTTTATGAAATATGTTTTATGCTACTTTCAGCATTTTGATTAAAGGAGGTGCATCAGCATGATTACTTACGAACCCTTTTGGCAAACATTGGCCAAATCCGATGAGACCTGGTATACCCTGACAAAACGTCATAGAATCTCTTCCAGTACCCTTCATCGTCTGAAAACTAATGAGGTGGTTACCACTAAAACCTTGAACGATTTATGCAGAATCTTAAACTGCAGAATACAGGATGTTGTGGAATACATTCCGTCAGATCAGGATCAACCCTTATAAGGTATTTGCCTCCTCCTTTTGCAGCTGTTTCAAAAATATCTTAAAATAATCTTCCAAAGTTCCCTTTACCCTGGCGTAACTGTTGATTTCCAGCAGTTTCAGTTCCCAGAGTAAATCCAGCTCCGCCTCCAGCCTGTTATACCAGATGACGAGATCCCAGGAGTTTACACATGCATCCAAGGTCTCAGAACTCCTCTGGAGTATCCGGTAACTCCTCATATCCTCTATCTTTTCCAACGCTCCAAAAAATCTTTCTCTCTGTACCATCATTTCCTCCTTCTTTTGCATATCGCTATACGATAACAGCTGCTTTATTCAGAGATTGCAATTCCTGTCTTTTTCAAATATATCCAAAAGCATCCTGATTATAATTTATGAAGTATCCGCTCACAATATTCTATTATATCTCTTTTCCATTATATTCATTGTACCGAACATATTCAAGTTATAGATAAAAAGAACGGGACAGACCCTCCCACGATATTGAATATATATTTATCTGTGATATAATTTAGTAACTCAGAACTTTTTGATATATAGGAGATAACAATGAACGTAGAACAATTTGTAATGGCATATCAAGTAGAACATGACAGAATTAGAGCTATTTTACCGGAAGGATATGAGTCATTAAGACCAGTATTTAGGATAAATACAGAAATCCGTACGGGTGAAAAAGAAATTGTATATGTGGAGTTTAATACACCTGTTGAGAAAGATGGAAAAAGAGGTTGGTTAAATATTGCCAATTGGAACAGTGCGGATACAGATTTATCTTATGAAAGAAATGGGAAATCCATAACTTTTGTAAGTCCATTCTTGGAAATCACTTATAAAGGTATAGGAATTGAGGGCGGTTGTCCTGCAGAAAAAGATAATGAGGGATGTTTTTTTATTGGTAATGAAACCAAATTTGTCCCTGCCGAGAAAATAGATGCAAATAAGGAATTTTGTGATTGTGAATTTGTCTGGAAGTTTGCAAAAGAAAATGCCTATGGAAAAAGCATCGGAAAATCAGTTGCAGTTCCGCCAACTGAAGTAAAACATATATATGAGAAACAGGATTTTTCTGCTGAAATAGCAGCAAATATTACATGCGAACTGGTTGCTGGTTGTTACTTGGTGAAATTTATTCGATAAACCGGAATTTTAAGCCAAACAGACTGTAGACTCCCGAGCGGAGTCTACAGTCTGTTTATTATCGGGGATTTCGAAGTGGCTTGCCTCTTGACTCACGTTTAAAGTCTAAATTCTTCCAGTCTTTTCCCCCGCTCAAACGCTTTATGTAAAAACTCATTCGCCGATAAATCCTCATAATCCCAACTCATGGCCTCTATTGCCGTCGGGCCTGAATAATCCGTTTCCATAATTTTTCTCATAGTTTCAGACCAATCAATCGTACCATCAAAGGGTAACCCGTGTTGGGCATAACTCCCATTATCATCATGTAAATGTACCGCCATCAACCGAGAACCGAACATGGATAATAAATCATTGCCCGGATAAAAGCGGTAGTGATGCCCGCAATCATAACAGAATCCGATACGCGGGGAATCCACTTTCTCAAGCACATACGCCAAATTGGTAAGGTTCCGTAAATTCTCCATTGCAACATCGACACCAAGCTGTTCAGCCTTTTCAGTGATTCTTTTTATTCTATCCAATCCCAATGCATTATAGGGATTATCTTCGTTGGGCAGGTGCACTACCATTGTCGGAATCTCAAATTCAGCACAATCTGCAACACATTGCAAATAGCAGTCAGTTAAGGCTTCACCGTCCAGATTATCAAGCCAGAGATTGTTTTCGTTTTGGATTGGTGCATGTATATTTTCTATAAAAAGACCCGCTTCTCGCGCAAGTTTTGGTCCATTGCGGTAATCGTTCCGACGAAAATGTTCACTCCACCATAATAAAACACCTTCAAATCCGGCCTTTTTTATTAACTCATAACGTTCCTTTATCTGCAATTCATATCCAAACCAATCATAAATAGTAATCATAAACCGCTTCCTCACTTGTTTTTATTCTCATAGCCTTGAACAGTTTCACCTTTGATTTCCATTGCAAACCCCCGTTTAATTCTTCCTATCCATTTTAACACCAAAATCCAATGATGTCATTTGCGTTTTGCCTGCCCCTCGTACTGCATCTATATAAAAAGGCCTCCAAACCCCTGTTTCATACAGCAGTTTGAAGGCTTACTTTAAATTAACTTTTTCCCTATTCTTCGGCTATCGCTTCCATTCCTTCTACGGTCTTTCCTTCCCTCGCAATTAATTCCTGCATCATCTTATCGTAGAACTTGTCTAATTTGTAGCAGGCCGCAATCAGGAGCATGATCACCCAGATACCGATGGGTACGTAGAGGTAAAATCCTTTGATCACCGATATAGCTTCCGCAGTCTGCTCCGCAGCAGTGGCCTTTATTCCGTCAAAAGCGGCCATGGATAGAATAGCTCCCATGATAGCAGAGGTAAAGCCACTGCCCGCTTTCTGTCCCATACTCATGGAAGAGAACATAAGTCCTTCCACTCTCAATCCGGTTTTCCACTGGCCATATTCAATGGCATCACTTGGCAATGAATACTGAACTCCATAGAAAGGAGCAATTCCAATTCCTCTCATAATACAGGTTACCACGCCAAGGGGAACACTGGTAATATTGAGCAGGAAAAGCAGTTGTCCTCCGATTCCAAGGATACATCCGGCACAAATCAGGTTTCTTTTTCCGTACTTCGGCAACAATTTAGGCAACAATGCAATACCAACTATGGTCGCTATCTTCTCGGCAGCGGACAATGGCATCACAAGGTCCACATCATTTAGTACATACTGGCAATAATATGTAAGATCCGTACCAATAATAATCTGATAGGCTGTATAGAAAACCATCAAGCCCAACGCAATCAGAAAATACCTATTTGTTACCGTCGCTTTAAAGGCGATCCAAAATGGAATATTAGACTTTTCTTTCTTTTCTGCCTTATCAGGCTTCTCAGAACTAACCCGCTCTGTACAGCTTATAAATGTATTCAACAAAACAAATACAGAAACAATTGCATAAACAGCCGTTACGATAATCCACGCATACTGCTGATTCCCTATCTTTTTAGCTACCAGATTGATCAGGGGTAATGTAAATGCCGTTATGATCATACTGGCTGTGATGGAAAGCACCATACGAATATTACAAATCACATCCCTCTCTTTTCTGTCACGGCTCATCAGAGAACCAAGGGCATGAAAGGGCTGGCTGATTGCAGTGTATACCACAGTATTCATGATGTTATATGTAACGAAAGCATACACGATTTTGCCCATATCACCCATAGGAGGCATGGTAAATAAAAGAATGGCGGCTAAGGCATAGGGGATGGCCAGCCGCAGAATCCAGATTCGGGCTTTTCCATATTTTGAGTGGGTTCTATCTATGATTGTTCCCATCAGTACATCCGAAAAACCATCGAAAATACGTGAAATCAACATGATCATACCTACGGCACCCACCGAAATCCCCACAACGTTTGTATAGAAATATATAAGGAGTGTGCTTGTCATCGTATACATCAAAGTCAGCGCCGGATCCCCAAAACAGTACGCCAGTTTCTCCGACATCGGAACTTTAACAAACTCATTCATATCCTTATTCTTCTGCTTATAATTAAGTAGTTCTGCTATTCCTCCACCCTTCATCGCTTCTCCTTTCTTTCTAAAGTGTGGCTTACCTGTTAAGGCAGCCACACTGCATCTTAAGCAAAATATTTGTTCACAAAATCTCTTGTAACTTCAGCAGATTTCTTAACATTCTCTTCATGGGTCATCTCATAATACTCCGGTCTGAATTCTTCGATGGTACAAACCCCATCAAATCCTATCTTTTTCAAGGCTGCCGCAATTCCTGCATGGTCCACAACGCCCTCTTCCGGCCACAGACGTTTATCATCCCCGCAGGATCCCAGCGGAAGGTCTTCACAGTCATTGAGGTGATAAGCAAAGATTTTCTTTCCATCCGCCTGCTCCAGATCCTCCAGTTTTGAACACATCTCATGGAAATGGAAGGTATCAACGGTTATCCCCACGTTATCCCTGTCCACTGCCTTCACCACATCATAAGCTGTTCCAAATTGATTGATGGAGCAGTTTGGCGCACCGCAGAACTCCAGAGAGATTTTCATATCAGACCCTACTTTTTCGGATAGATAACGAAGTCTTTCAACCGCTTCTTCTTTGATCTCGCCGATGGTTTTGTCCTTGATATCAAAGGAAGGAACCGTGATCAACATCTTCATGCCAATCGCCTTGGACACCTTCAAGATGAAATCCACCTCATCATCGATCTCCTTCTTCCCTGCCTCATCTCTCTGGTTAAAATAGATGAGGGTGTTATAAGCCCATGGTTTCAGATGATGATTTTGAAACCAGTCGGCCAGCTCATCCAGAGTATGGTCTTTCAGATACTCCCGGACACAGTCAAATCGAATTTCAATATAATCAAATCCATACTTTTCACACATTTCCATATCTGCCAGTAAGGACTGGCCTTTGCATTCCAGTGCAGTCGCTTGATTAAAACCTATTTTCATAATGAACCTCCGTTCTTTCCATTCCTATTGTCTACTATGTTTTATTTAATTGTAAAATTCTGGCTTTTCCACTGCAGTGATCACAGATTCAATCTGACCTGTCTCCTGTGCCTTTACCAGAGCATCTGCAGTCACCGCTGCCAGATAGCCATCCCATGCATTGGGTCCGGTGATCACTCCTTGCTCTGCCTGATCCACCCAATCCTGCACTTCTTTATCGTAGGCATCTTCAAACCTAACAAAACAATCCGTATCAATGGTTGTAGATGCTACCGCTGCCTTACGAACGCTTGGATAAGCCGGCTGTGCCATCTTAATGGCTCCATCTTCACATACCACCTCACAGTTGATGTCATATCCGAACTTGCAGTTAACAAACACTTCCACGTCGATGCAGATACCCTTTTTCGTTCTCATCATCATAATCTGTGGATCTTTCAATTCAGAATGAGAATACTTTGTCACCCTCGGCAATATTACCTGAACAGATTCATATTCATCATCCACCAGCCAGTGCAGCACATCAATTTCATGGATTGCGGTATCATGTACAGCCATAGGAGTATTATAATTAGTTCCTACCTCGGGATTCCTGTGGGTGCAGTGGAGAATCAATGGTTCTCCATATGTACCTGACTCCAAAGCTGCTTTCACCTGCTGATATCCCTTGTCATAACGTCTCATAAAGCCAAGCTGTATCAGATGCTTGCCTGCATCAGCCTCTGCCTGAACGACTTTCAGACAATCCTCAGCAGTGGTACACAAGGGCTTTTCACAGAAAACTCTTTTGCCGGCTTTGATTGCCTGCAGCAAAGAATCCACATGAGCAAATCCCGGTGACACTATGAATACCGCATCCACCTCCGGTGAATCAATCAACTTCTTGCCGTCGGTATAAACCTTTGCTCCACAGATGGCTGCCGCTTTCTTTGCACTCTCTTCAAATACATCCGTCACCGCCACAACCTCGGCTCCCTGAATCTTATGAGTGATCCTTTTAATATGATCCTGACCCATTCCTCCACAACCAATTACACCTACTCTTAACATAATTGCCTCCAATCTACATCGTTCGTTGTTTTTTTATTTTTGTTTGTTTCTGTTTCTGAATGTAATGGAATTATAGCACATTTGTGCACGTGAACGCAATTAACAATACCTCCAAATCAAACTGTTCTTTTTTGTCTATTTTATATATAATTGTCTTGTTTTTGTTATATTTTTATCAATTTTATAGGTGATTAATCTATTTGTTCGATTCACATTTACTATTTTTTGATGATATCATATCAGTATTTCATAACATTTTTACCTGATTTCAATTCGTCTATTTGCGTGCTTCTTATCACTTGCACGCAAATAGGCTTTTACAGTTTGATTCAATGGAAAACAGCAGCAGGTATGCAACCGTTTCTTTTCGTGAATCAACCTGTAAAAGCCTATTATTCGCACTGTCTAAAAAGTTTTGATCTCTCTTTTATATATTATATTTTGTCTTAATCACAATGTCTGTATACTGTAATTCTTTCTCCGGTTTCATTCCGTCGAATAGAAGGCGGAACAAGATCATGGCCGGTTCATAGCCCTGTACATGGGCATCCTGACCGATCAGGAAGTTGAGCAACCCTTCTTTCAGATACTCGATACTCTCTTCTGAAAAGTCATTTGCCACCACTTTCAACTTCTTGTCCTTACCCTTTTTCCGGATACACTCACACACTCCGCTTTCTCCATATCCTGTCATATAGATCCCCTTAACCTCCGGGCTGCCCTCCAGGATATCCTCCATAATGCGTGCTGCCACCCAATTGTCATCATAGGTATAACGAGTTTCCAGCATCTCAATCTCGGGGAAAGACACTCCCATTTCCTGCTGAAATCCTTTGAGACGGTTTTTCAGAGCCCTGTTATGTTCATTACCTGACAGCACCGCCACCTGACCTTGACCCCCAATCACTTCTCCAAGAAGTCCTGCCGCAACACGACCACTTTGAATGGTATCCTGTCCCACGAAACAGATTCTTTTTGTATCTTCCAGATCCGCATTGAAGGTCACAATAGGAATGTTGTACTCGTCCACAAATTGGTCGATGGTTTGGCGCAGCAGATAATCATCCGACGGCACCAGGGCGATTCCATTGAACTCCTTTTCCCTCAGCTCCTCCATGACCCGAATGACTTCTCCGGCATCCATCCCCTTGATTCTATGGATAAATAACGTTCCTCCCAGGCTTTCCACCTCATTTTTCGCAATCTCCGTCCCTTTTAGGACATCCCGCATAAATGGGGTTTCTGCTGACTGTAGTATCACCCCTATCTTTAACTTCTTCTTGGCCATCGCCATGGCTCTGCCGGCTCGATTGGGCTGATAGCCCATTTCTTTGGCTATTTCCTGGATTCTAGCTTCCACTTCCGGACGAATTCTTCCTCTATTATTTAAAGCCCGATCCACCGTTCCCCGAGAAACTCCCGCTCGTTCTGCGATCTGCTGTAAAGTCACTGCCATTTTTATCTCTCCTTTATTGTGCGTATACGCGCACATTTATTATATCTCATGAGGAAGTTTCTTGCAATCCATTCCGGAAGAAACGTGAAATTGGGTGCTGCAACTATAGCAACACCCAACTTCCTTCATATTTTTCGAACCTCTTATCCTAACAATTCTCTCTCAATTCTTTCCCTTGCTTCGGGAGCCTGTTGATTCATCTTTTCCGGGAATCCAAACATGGAAACGCAGGCAATATTATCGCCGCCCACCTTTGGTGGATTAGGCTTCAATTGTTTCTCCGCGAAATCCATCTCTCTCAGCGTTTCAAAGATTCCATCAAAATCCACGTCACCCTCTCCCATCATCAGATGCTGATGGATGGTCACGTCGGCTTTGCCCCTGCCGTTCAGCCAAGGCGGATTGGCGATATAGCGGCAATCCAGCGTCTGATTGAAGGTATCCGCAAAGAGCACATGGGTAAGCTCATCCCCGGCATACTTCAGCATGGAGCGCACGTCTCCCTTGCCCTCATCATAGAAGAAACCGTGGGGGGATGAATATACATAGCCCAGATTAGGGGATCTGAATGACTTCACCAGATCACAAGTCTCATTATTTAATTCACAGAAATCATAGGGATGAGACTGAATCTCCACCCGCAATCCCTCTTTTTCGATAATCGGAAGCAGCTCTTCCATAGAACGAAACCACATGCCATTACAGATTTCCTGCTGATTCGGATCCCCCGAAAGCTCGGTATTGATGACCGGCACGTCCATATTGACGGCAATCCGTATCATCTTTTTCCAGTTTTCAACGGCCATCTTACGCTGTTCTTCCGTAGGCCCGGACCAGCGATAAACGACGATAAAGGAGGAAATTTCAACCCCTGTTTCCCGCAGCGCTTTGCGATACTCCTTCTCACATTCTTCCGAGAATAAAG
>DVNN01000130.1 GCA_018714325.1 Candidatus Pelethocola excrementipullorum | reverse complement strand
TGATAAAAGAGAGCCGCAAGGGCGGCTAGAAGAATACAAAATACAAGCATTCCCTGCTTCAATATCCCCCCTACACTGCGGTTTAATGCGAATTTATCCAGAGCAATATGCAGTTTCCACCCAGTGTTTTCCAGACTCTTATCCAAGGTTATGATTGAGCTGGTAGAAAGATATTGAGATTCCTTTTTACCTATGTACACAGAATCTGAGTGATAGATGATCGTTCCGCTCTCATCAGTAATATACCCCCTTGTATAGGCAGATTCGCTCTTTGCTATGGTATCCAGAAAAGGTTGGAGGATATCCATCTTGTAAGTAATGCAGAGCATGGAGTTCATCTGGGCGAAGCTGGAGCTCTTACCCACCATCGGATAAAAGATATGAAATACCCTTTCAAGATTCGGATGCAAGGTGGGACTTGTGGCAACCAGATAACGAGGTACCTGGGGCCCGGTGGCCTTCTCATAAAGCTTCTCGTACCGTTCACTCAGGCTCTCCATATCCTCCTCTCCCCACATGGAATATTTCTTTCCTTGTAACATCCGGTCATATTGAAATATCTGCCCGTCTTCGGTTATCAGAGAAATATTCAAAACTTTTCCGGATAACGCCGCCATTGTAGAAAAGTTATTATTCAAATCTCTGATTCCTTTGGTTTTTTCATCATTGGATTCACTGAAGAATACTTTTTCTGCTGATTGATAGATCACTGGATTCACCGCAATCTGAGATCCCATATCGATATAGTCATTCAAAGTATTGTATAGATTCGTATGCACGTTCTCCAAAACAGCTGATTCCATTAGATGATTCTTCTCCAATAAGAAATCGGCATACTTATACTGCATATACTGCTGATACCCCAAATACATACATACCATCGCCAACCCAAAAACCAGACTAATCGTATACCAGAGATGGGATTTCAAATAATAAATTATCTTTCGTATCATAATCACTCCTCGGCCTAACTGTGGCCGTTTCTGATGAACATCCTCCTATGCCGCCAGTCTATTTCCTTAAATTATATCATGTTTTCCAATTCCTTCCTATTACTTTTCTGATAGCAAAGTGCCAGATAAAGCGTCATGCATAGCCCGGAGTGTCCCTATCATATAAAAAAGCAATCCTCTGAAAAGAATTACCTGAACACGGTAGATGCTTTTTCAGAAAGATTGCTTCCTTCAATTATTTATTCTGGTTATAAGAACATGCTTCCAACTTGAAATATCAGGAAGGATACCAGCCAGGCTATCACCAGTTGGAATCCGGCACAAATTGCCGTCCATTTCCAGCTGTGGGATTCTCTCTTAATCGTTGCCAGAGCCGCCATGCAGGGTATGTACAGCAGGGAAAATGTCATCAGGCAGTACGCATTCAAGGCACCAAATCCCATTCCACCAAGCAGCGCCTGAAGAGAGGACATTCCTGTTGCCGATGTGATATTACCGATGCCGAACAGTACGGAGCAACTGGAAACCACAACTTCTTTTGCCGAAATTCCCGCGATCAATGCAACCACAATCTGCCAGTAGCCCAGACCGATTGGTTTAAACACCGGAACAACCAGCCTTCCAATGATGGATCCAAAACTGTCGGTGATATCTGTAACAAATCCATGAGGGCCAAAATTCAGCACAAACCACATCACGATGGATGCGATAAAGATGGTGGTTCCCGCCTTAGTCAGATAGTCCTTGACCTTCTCCCAGACATAGATTGCTATGGTTCTGGCGCTGGGCGCCTTATATTCCGGAAGCTCGATCAAAAGATTGTATTCTGTCTTTCTCTTATCTGCCAGGTGAAGAACCCAGGCCACCACAATGGCTACCGCGAGTCCCAGGACATACATGGAGTATGCGGCCAGCATCGCGTGCTGCTCAAAGAACATCTGGGAAAACAGCACATAAATCGGAAGCCTTGCGGAGCAGGACATAAAAGGCGTTACCAGCATGGTTTTGAA
Organism: Candidatus Pelethocola excrementipullorum; assembly: GCA_018714325.1. Classification (GTDB taxonomy): domain Bacteria; phylum Bacillota; class Clostridia; order Lachnospirales; family Lachnospiraceae; genus Novisyntrophococcus; species Novisyntrophococcus excrementipullorum. Next base: position 6,601 of record DVNN01000130.1, on the reverse strand, counting down.
CCGGTCCCTTTTGTTCTCCAGAGCCCTGGATGCCATGATTGCGGGCACCGTACAGCCAAATCCCAGAATCATGGGGATAAATGCCCTGCCCGACAATCCTACCTTGCCCATCAGACCGTCCATCACATAGGCCGCTCTGGCCATATAACCACTATCTTCCAGAAAAGCCAGAGCCAGAAACAGGATGAAAATATTGGGTAGGAAGGTCAGGATGCCTCCCACACCAGCGATGATTCCATCCACCAACAGGGAAATCACACCCGGATGAATCTCTATACTGGTCAGTCCGTTTCTCACCATATCGGCAAGCCAGTCGATGAATAAGGCCATATAATCCTTCAGCCAGTCCCCAAGGGTAAAGGTGAAAAGGAAGACCAGAGCCATGATTCCAAGAAAGATGGGAAATCCCAGCCAACGGTTGGTCAGAATACTATCAATCTTATCGGTGGAGGCCTCCTTCTTATCCTTATTGACCATCACCTCTTTTATGATTTCATCGATAAAATCGTATTTTTCACGGATAATTTGTTTCTCATAATTACAGGATAAACCTTCGGGTAATTCCACCGGATACTCCTTGGTAACGGCCGGATCTCCTTCTAATATCTTCATTGCATGCCAGCGAAGATTGAACAAATCAGGATATCTCTCCCTTAACTTGTCCTTGATAATATCGATCTTATCTTCGATTTCATCGCTGTATACCATGGCATATTCCCTATGCTTATGAGGATGCCTGCTTTCCTGCTCCAGATGATCATGATGGTGTACCATCGGTGTCTTTTCTTCGGTGTCTTTGTGATGGACTACCGCATGCATCAGGATATCCAGCCCCCTCTTCTTTCTGGCGCTGACTCCGATTACCGGGATACCAAGCATCTCAGGAAGGCGGTGCATGTCAATCTCCATCCCCCGCTTCTCCACAATATCCATCATATTCAAAGCCAGAACCACCGGCTTTCCAAGCTCAATCAACTGGAGGGTCAGATACAGATTTCGCTCCAGAGCCGAGGCATCTGCCACATCGATGATAACATCCACATCATCACTCAATATGAACTCTCGTGAAACAACTTCCTCCATGGTATAAGAGGTGAGGCTATAGGTACCAGGCAAGTCCACCAGATTCATGTCATAACCTTTGAACTTACAGAATCCCTCCACCTTCTCGACCGTTACCCCCGGCCAGTTAGCCACCTTTAAATTGGCTCCGGTATAGGCATTGAACAATGTGGTCTTACCACAATTAGGATTCCCCATAAATCCTACCCGTATCTGTTTATTCATGGCTTTTCGCCTCCTGTATATTCACATTCTCCGCAATATTTTTCCCCACCGCAAACCGGGTTCCCCGTATTTTTATGACCATAGCGCCGTGTTTCTTCTTATTCATAACCGAAACAGCACTTCCAAAGGTTAATCCCAAGGCCTCTAGTCTGCGTTCCATCTCCGGCGGCAGGCTGGTATCTCTGACCTCATAGTCCTGTCCCACGTTTCCTTCTATCAACTTCATAGTTCCTCCAATCCTGCGCCTGTTTCCTCAAAACTGCTGCCGCAGGCTACAGATACAACTCTAATTTGTTAGCCTATGCTAACTTCCATATGAATTTTAGCACATTTAAATACAGAAATCAATAAGAAAGGTCTATGAATCATCGAGTAATTCAAAAGAGCTGTAAAGTCATGGATTTGATGTTCGCATCCATTTCCGACTTTACAGCCCTCAGGAGTAGACTAAAACCTTAATTAACTCCTCTTATAATTAACCTCTTAATTACCTTGTTTATTTCTCTGATTTTTTATTTCTTTTTATTTCTTCTCGTTATTTCTCCTCTTTACTCTCACCAGAACTCCCATGCCTACAGAGGCACCCAGTAATACTACAATCACCGATACAATCCGGGTGGAATCACCTGTCTTTGCGCCTGAAGCTTTATTCGTGGTATTTTTACCTCCTCCCGGCTTCTTCGGAGTCTCTGACGGTGACTTTGTAGGTGTCTTCGTCGGTGTTTCCGTCGGTGTCTCAGTCGGGGTTTCCGTTGGTGTTTCCGTCGGTGTCTCAGTTGGTGTTTTCGTAGGCTCCACAGTCGGGGTTTCCGTTGGCTCGGGTGTAGGGGTTACCACAATCTCCTCTACGATATAGGAGGAGTCATAGGCAGGTTTTAATGCATCATAGTTCACGGATACCTCTTTTACATTCTCAGAAAGCATTAGGATCACGCCTCCGAGAGCTGGCACCTTGATAAGCCCGTTCACGGCTTCCTGGCCGCTCAGCACATCCACAACCGTCTTTTCCGCCTCAAGGGCTTCAACCGTGATTTCCACTTCCTCCTGGCCGTTGTTTAAGATGACCCAGGCCGAGCCGTTATCATCCATACGCTGGTACCCCATCAGATGATCATCGCCGAGGCCCAGTGTCTCTTGCAGATGCATAGGCTGGATATCCCCTGTCCTAAGCACCGGATAAGTGTTCCGGACTGCGGCCAGTTTCGCATACCACTCCACCAGATCTTTGGAGCCTTTGCCCCACTCCATCCCTCGTCTGTCGTCTGGATCATCGGCGCCTACCATGCCGATCTCATCGCCATAGTAAATAGTGGGTGCACCTGGATAAGTCATCTGCATCAAGGCCACCAGATACTGCCGCTGTTTTGCCAGATCCGAAGTGTTTTCATAAGTTGGGAAAGCAGATGCAACATCCTTTTGGTTTCTGTCGTCATCGATTCCGTCCAGATAGGAAAGCAGTCTGGTGGTGTCATGTGAGCCTACCAGATTCATCATCGCATAGAAGGCTTCCTTTGGATATCTCTCTCTGATACGTTCCAGAGATGCCGTGCTGTCCGCACTGCTGCCGCCCTTTGCATAGGAAAGTACTGCATTCCTAAACACATAGTTCATGACGGAATCATACATATCACCCATCAGATATTTGGTAGCATCCGTCCAGATCTCTCCGATAATCACATTGTCACTTCCCAGAGATTTCACAGATTTGCGGAAATTCTGCCAGGTCTCATCGGATACCTCATTGGCCACATCGAGACGCCAGCCGTCCGAACCCTGGCTCAGCCAATACTGGCCCACAGAGCCTTCTCCGCTGATGATTTCCTCCGCAAATCCCGGGGTCTGGAATTCGGATCCGTCCGTTGACATGATGACAGGCATGGAATCATATCCCCACCATCCATCATATCCATACACCGGTTTTCCTGCTCTTTCCCCGATGGAATCCGCCACCGTATCCCCATTGTCATCGGTGATGACGCTGTCCTTAAAGACCTCGAACCACTGTGTATAGGTGAAATCGGTCACATCGTAGTTTTCCTTATAATAATTCTTTGCCGCCTCTTCTGCCTCATTCTGGTCGGCTCCATGTTCTTCCATATAATCATAGACATATGCCCAATACGGATAGGCGCCTACATGACCATCCTCTCCCAGGAATTTATAATAGCGGTCAAAATAGATGGAGTCATCGGATACGTGATTGAACACTCCGTCCAATACGATATGCATATCGTTTGCTTCGGCCGCCTCCACAAGTTCCGTAAAGTCTCCTAAATCTCCCAAAATCGGATCGATCTTGGTATAGTTTGTAGCATCGTAACGATGACTGGAAATGGAATGGAAAACCGGATTCAGATAGATTACAGAAACTCCAAGAGCCTTCAGATACTCGATCCGCTCGGTAATTCCCTTCAAGTCCCCTCCGTAGATTTCATTACTCCAGTTTCCGTCACCCTGATAAGCTTCCTCGGGGTATTCCTCAGGATTTAAAGTCTCCTGCTCAGGATTTTCAGGCCATGTATACCAGTCAGTGATATATTCGTAATCAATCTCTCCTCTGGAGGTAATCTGTGCCTGATCATTGGACGTATCCCCATTGAAGAAACGATCCGGGAAAATCTGATAAATAATCCCATTCTTCATCCAGTCGGGTGTTTCAAAGTCTTTCTGATACACCACCAGATCGTAAGGAATCACCTTGCTCAGATCAGAAGCCTGTCCCTGTCCGTAATTTCCATCATCATCGCTGTAGATTGCCACATTGGTACCGCTGTAGATGACAAAGTAATAGGTGTAATTACCCATCTCCTCAAAGCTGGTCTCAACGCTCCATCGCTGAACCTCACCATCCTTTTCAGTCTTATTCAGCTCGACCTTTTGGCTCTTGTTATCCTTAAATATAAGGATCACCTTATCCGCATCCAGTCCGGTATCGATGGAAAACTTCACAGTTTCACCCTGTCTTACGGCTCCGTAGACACTCTTATAATCCGTATCCCGGGTATCATAGTGGATAGATTCCGTCTCCACTTTTTCATCGGAAGCATCACAGTAATAGATTTCCGTGGTGGGGTCAAAATAGAAGGTCACATCCTTGGCCTTCGTCACCTCGAAGGTATCAAAGGGATACTCATTTCCATCCCAGAGCAGCTTATAGTCGCTGTAGGTTCCCGCTTCCATAGGGATTGTCACACTGTAGATACCGGTCAGGCTGGCATCCAAAAGTTTCGTGCCTTCCAAGACGCCGGTACCGATCAAGGTGACATCTGCGAATACATAGCTCAAACTGTTCACCGAACGGTGGCTGAAATCATTATAGGAGATCGTCACATCTGTTTTCTCCATCACCGCTACTGGAATATTGGCCCCGTCTCTACCACCGTCAGCCCCATAATTCTCGGCCCAGGATCCCATGGCGACCTTATATTCGTAATTGGCCGCAGGCACATCCTTAAAGGTGTATTGATACAGTCCGTTCCCCTTATATTCCATCTGATTGGAAGATGGGTTCCAGCTTTCTCCCGGAAAGGAACCGGGTACGAATACCGGCCTTCCTTCAAAGGGATCCCTCTCATAATGGTTATAGGTACTGCCGTCTATACTTATGGTATCCAGTCCGTCCACAATCGTCCTGACACCATCCACCAGATAGTAATATACATAATCCAAAGCTTCATCTCCCAGGAAGAGGTTCTCCGCCCGGAAAGAACCGTCGCCATTGGAAGATTTCTTCATGGACAGTGTCTCGGTCTTTTCCAGATTTGCTTTTGGTGCATACACTAATTTTACACTTTTGGCAGTTTCTACCCCTGCCATTACGAAGGTGGTGGTACCATTCTCGTTATTCCTAACCTCGGCCTTGGCCGGTTCCGCCTCAAAGCCCAGAATCTGAGCCGTCTTGGAACCTTCATTCAAACTGTCGTAGACATACCCTTCTGCCGCGTCATATACGAAGACCACGTGGGTATTGTTCCCGCTGATTTTTAATTCCTGATTGTCTTCCTTTTCATAGTAATATTTTCCGTCGAAGAACACCTTATACTGTTGTGTCCCCTTGTTAAATGTTTTCTGGAAGACATAAAGATCATCTGAAATCTGAACAAAATCATATCCCGTCGCACCCTCGTCCCAATCGTTCATAGAGCCGATTAAAGAGATTCTGGTGTTGTAAGCGGGAAGCAACAGATCACCGCTCATCTGATTCAGTGTAAATCCGGGATTTCTTACAGAGTCAGATACCTTGCTGCCCAGATCATCCACCCACACGGTAAATGTGGTGATTCCCTCCGGCAAAGTGATCTTAATATTGTCCCCATTCCTGGTCTCACCCAGTGAATAATCGCCGTCCCAGGTATCATCAAAGGCAATCTTATACTCCACAGTTGTATCCTTTTTCAAGGCTTCTTTCAACCGGAAGGTTTTGCTGTAGATACCTGCACCTTGATATGCCAGCTCTGATTTTTCGTCGGCAGGCGTCCAGGCAGATGAAAAGCCTTCTCCCCCTTCATCCAGGAATACAATCCCAGCCTCTTCCCAGGAACCAACCAGTGCTGCGGTGTGGAACTCTTTCCCCACCCCTGTATTATCCAAAGAGGTGGTCAGCTTCCCGTCCTGGAAACGGAAGGATAGCTTCTGGTCTTCCGTAACCTCCAATACGGTCCCCAACGCTTCCATAGCCTGTCCATTCTTCAATATGGAAACCTGGCTGCTTCCCGCCGCCACCTGAGCACTGCACTCATAGACTTTATTTCCATAAAGCTGCATATCCAGGGTCTTATCCCCTACCTTTAGCTGTATCAGGTCATTCACTTTTTGCTCTGACTGATTTTCTGCAGGCGGCTGTTCTTCCTCACTTCCGCCGATTTCCACCACATTATTACCATCTCCACTTAAGTTGGGATTCAATGGGTCTGTCAGCCATTTTCCGTCCGCACAATATTTATACTCATATGTACCTTCCTCCAACTCCAAAGTCAGACTCCAATATCCTGTGCTTTCATTATATGTCATATCCTTGGCATTGGTTCCCCATGAAGTCATGCTGCCCGCAAGCTGAACATTATCATTAGCCGGTCCATAATAGTTGAAGGTCGCTTCCTTACCATCGACTACAGGGCTTTTCACCGAAGGATCCTTTTCGGGCACCACCGTTATGGTGAAAGTCTGGTCGCCTCCAGCGTTGTTATCATCTATGAGATTACCATCTTTCACAAGTTGGTATTCATAGGTTCCGGAAGCGGCCTGGATTACAGCAGACAATAGATTTGTGTCAACAGAATCTCTGGACATGCTTTTTTCTTCCCACGCCGTCTCT
>DVNN01000129.1 GCA_018714325.1 Candidatus Pelethocola excrementipullorum | reverse complement strand
GATCCGTATGGCAGATAACCCCATCCAAGTCAAATATGATTGCTTTGTACTTCATATGCAAGGTAACAGGCACCTGCTTAACCAACTCATACTCTTTTCCATATAGATTTACATGAGTCTTATCCCCTTCCACCAACTCTACCGTCAGAAGGCCCCTTTCAACTTTTACCAAAATCTTGCCACCCTGATAATGCATCTTGAACTCATATTCCTCCCAATATTTGGGAAGATAAGGACTCATATAGAGACCGCTTTCTTTTATTCTAACACCGCCAAAGCCATACACGATGGCCATATAATTACCTCCCATATTAGCGGTATGTATGCCATCCTTCGTGTTCTTGTGGGCATCCATCAAATCCAGCTTGGCTGAATCTCCAAAATACATATAAGCCTTATCCTTAAGCCCTAACTTCGATGCCATAATACTATAGATACAGGTGGATAAAGAGGAGTCATGGGTGGTGACTCTTTCATAATATAGAAAAGAATTCCTTATGGTCTCCAAAGACTCATAATCCTCAAAGATAAAATGTGCCAATACGGTATCCGCCTGTTTACAAACCTGATGCCTGTAAATATATAGTGGATGATAATGTAACAGGAGTGGGAACTTATCTTTTGGTGTGTTCTCAAGATCCCAAACCTTCTTGGATAGGAAAGAATCATCCTGTGGATTGATTTTTAAATCCTCATCATAAGGAAGATACATGGAAGCCTCCGCTTCTTGAAACTCCATAATCTCACTTTCTTTTAAATCTATCTTATCTATTATCTCCTGTACCTGTCCCAGATTTTTTAACATCCCATAGAACTTAACCGCCCAATACAAATTATTCTTGGCGGATGCATTCGTATAATAATTATTATTCACCAGACAGGTGTATTCATCAGGTCCAGTTACCTCATGAATCACGAATCTACCATCCTGATAGGTGCCCGTATCCATCCATAATCTGGCGGTTTCAAATAAGATTTCAGCCCCTTTTTCCCTGATAAACTCCAAATCCTTGGTGGCCAAATAATAAGCGCTGATTGAATAGGCAATGTCTCCATTGATATGGTACTGGGCAGTGCCGGAAGGAAAATACCCGGAACATTCTTTTCCCATAATGGTTCTCCATGGATACAGAGCTCCCTTTTCATGCCCCATAATTCTGGCATTTTTCCTTGCCTCATCCAGGATTGTATAGCGATATCCAATGAGGCTTTTCGTAATCTGAGGGTCCGTCAAGGTAAAAAATGGCTGAATGTACATCTCCGTATCCCAGAAGAAATGCCCCTCATATCCTTCACCGCTCAACCCCTTCGCCGCAATATTTCCAAAGGAATCCTTGCTTACGGATTGTACCAGCTGATACATATTGTACTTCACAGCCTGACTAAGCTCATCATCCCCTTTGATCTTCAGATAGGCATTCTCCCAATATTCATCCAGATACCGCTTCTGCTCCGCATACAGTTTCTCAACCGGAAGAGACAAGATATCTTCCAGCACCTGTTTCACCTGTAGGGTGCAGGCCTCTTTTGGATGTGCATGCCTGATGGAATCGGACAAGATAGTATATTTCCTCAGCGATAGTTCCTCGCCTTGTGTAATATTCCCCTGAATGATATACTCTGCCCCATGCCCCTCTGGATGAATGTCCACCTTCACATGGTGCAACTCCTTCTCAATCCCCTCTCTGTTACGTGTAAATAGCCTGTGGGTAACACCTGAGGTCACAGAGAGTTCTGACTTTGAGGTATTGGTTACCACGTAGGTTCTATCCTGAAGAATATCCAGGGACTCGGGAATCAGATGTACAAAGCTCTCACCCGCCACACGGGGATCACCCGGATTGAAGTAGTTCAGCACGTCACCCTTATGCTTCGAATAAATAGTCACTTTTCCACTGAAATTAATAGATTTTATCTTATAGTCAATTAAAAAGAGTTCTTTTCTTACAAATGACGTCATTCTCCTGACTACAATCTCTACCTCTTTTCCTCCCGGGGATCGCCATAGAACGCTGCGTTGTGTGTACCCTTCTTCCATATTCAGCAGACGGCTGCTTTTTAATACCGTGCCCTCAAACATGGAAAATCGCTCGCCCTCCAGTTCAACTACAATTGTTTGTGTATCCACCACATTAACAATCGTCTGCTTCTCTTCCGTCAGTCCATATAATTTCTCGGCCTGCTTCATATCAGCGAAATCATAGAATCCATTGATATACGTTCCCCGAATGGTATCAAACCCATCTTTATATCCCTCTTCAAAATTGGACCTGACTCCAAGATAACCATTGGCATTATGGAATACCGCCTCATTCACCATCAAGGAGTTCCCATCCAGTTTTAAATCTTCTATTTCATATATTCCTGTGGTTTTCATACCTTATCCTTTCTGTCACTAACGTATCTCTTATTTGACCGCACCTGCTGCTACACCCTTGATAATGTATTTCTGCGCACAAAGATAGAAAATAATAACTGGTATAATAGTTAACGTCAATCCGGCCATGGCCATATTCCATTGGATGGTAAACTGGCCGAAGAAGGAAGCTGTGGACAGTGGTATCGTACGATTTGCCTTACTGGACAATACCAGGGAAGGAAGCAAATAGTCATTCCATATCCAGATAACATCCAGTATGACAACCGTAACCGTTGTTGGCTTAAGCATCGGAAAAACAATCTTCCAGAACACGCCCAACCTCGTACATCCATCAATTGTAGCCGCCTCTTCCAAAGAAATCGGAATTGATTTAACAAAGCCATGGTAGAGGAAAACCGCCATACTGGCTCCGAATCCTACATTCATATAGATGAGTCCTCCCAGATGATCTATCATGGGAATATGCAGGTTGTCTCTTATCCATCCCATCTCCTGCATCAGAGGCATCATCAACGTCTGGAATGGGATTAACATCGTCGATACGAATACAAGGAATAAAAGTTTGCTGATTTTGTTGTTCACGCGCACCATCATCCACGCCGTCATCGATGCCAGAACTACGATAATCGCTATGGATATCAATGTCACAACAAGAGAATTCTTCAAGGCATTTAAGAAAGACATCTTCTCCAGGGCCTTTGCATAATACTCAAATGTCAACTTCTCAGGTAATGCCAAGATATTCTCATATAGCTCCGACCTGTTTTTAAAGGAGTTTACAATCACAATATAAATAGGAAATAAATAACAGGTACATAGAATCAGCACAATAGCATTGATCAATATTTTCTTTGCCTTAGCCATTACATATCCACCTCCCTTTTCTTAGTAATCGTAACCTGAACCAGAGTAATGAGAGCGACAATCAAAAAGAACACAATTGCCTTTGCCTGCCCGTATCCAAAATTATTCTGCTTGAAAATTTCATTGTATATGTTCATAGCGAACATCTCAGTGGAATTACTTGGTCCTCCGCCTGTCAAAGACAAGTTCACATCGAAGATTTTGAAGCAATTGGATAATGTCATAAAGAGACAAATCGTAAATGAGGGCATCATAAGCGGAAATTTAATCTTGAATAATGTCTGCCAGAAATTAGCACCATCCACAGCCGAGGCCTCGATGACATCTTCTGGTATGGCCTGGATTCCAGTGATATAGATAATCATGATATAACCTGCCATCTGCCATGTGGTTACTACAATCAAAGCGAGCAAGGCCGATTTGGGATTCAGCAGCCAATTGAAGAATATGCCTGTTAATCCAGTTTTTTCACCGATTGCGGAAAATGCATCGCCCACGATAAAACTCCAGATATATCCCAAAATTAATCCACCGATCAGATAGGGCATAAACAGCATGGTTCTGGCTAAATTCCTCACCTTTAGCTTAGATGTCACTCCCAGTGCAAAAGTGATGCCCAGAACGTTGATCAATAGAATTGCCAATACGGTGAATATAATGGTATGGATCGCCGTATCGAAAAATCTTGTGTCATGAAACAACTGCACAAAATTATCCATTCCCACAAAAACCTTGGGATTAAGTGGAAGCCCATCCCAGGAGAAAAAGGAATACCCGATTCCAATGATAAATGGGATAATGACGACTGTTGTAAATATAAACACAAGAGGTAATGTAAAAAGTAGATACCAACCTATATTTCTAGCTTTTTTCATCTCTTCACCTTCTTCTAATTTTTTAAATAGAGTCTGACTTATCAGCCTCTCATGCTGACCCTGGTCAACACTTATCTATCATGTAATAAATGGCCTGACATCGTTCTGGTTGCGAGCAATGTCAGGCCCTACTTAGATTCATTTCTGAATCAATATGATTTACTTGTTAGCCTCAGCCCATCCCGCATCTAATTCTTCCAAAAATTGCTCTGGTGTCATATCTGAAGTAAAGAATTTCTCGGCAACGGGTTTCAGATAAACATCTACAATACCTGCCGGCCAGTCATTGGTTACCCATGTAATGGTATTACCAGCTTCTGTATAATCGTATACCGCTTTTGATAAAGGATCGATATCCTTACTTTCCATTCCCTCAACTACTGGAATGAATTTGAACTCTTCCATCAGATATCTGATTCCTGTCTCACTTGTATATAACCACTCCAGGAAATCTTTTCCTGCCTGCTTCTCTGCATCGGATGCCTGTGAATTCACAAACCATGCGTTGGGAACACTGACAGCCAGTTTTGTATTGCCGGATAACGGGAATGGCATCATACCCATCTCGAAATCCACATCATAGTCTGCGAACATGCCATTTGCCCAATTCCCCTGATGGATGGACGCTGTTTTCCCTGTGGCAAAATCTCCGATTTCCTTATCATAGTTAACTTCCAGAGGATTGTAGGATTTGTCTCTGATCTCTCCATACATCTTAGCAAACTCTTGGAATTCAGGAGTATCGGCCATCTTAACCTCACCCTTGTTAAGTTTATCCAAGAAGTCCTTAGGGTCTTTTTGCAATGCAAATGGGGTGTTCAGAATATGTCCAATCAAGAAATAACTCTCCTGGGACAAGCCAAATCCATTGACCCCATTTTCTTTCTGCTCTTCCAGCATCTTGCTGAATTCATCGGCATTGGTAACCTTGGCTGGATCAATTAAATCCTTGTTATATACCATACCAAATCCCTCTACCGTATATGGTATCCCAACAACTTTGCCATCCAGTTCCGTCGCCATTCCATCTGCAATCTTACCGGCGATAGACAGATTACTTAAATCCTCAACATAGGATTTCATCTGCTCCACCTCTGCCCCCGGTGCCAAAGAGAATACGGTAGGCCCCTGATTATTGGCAAGCTTTGTCTTAAGCTGCTGGAAATAATCGTCACCCGTTGTATTCCAGACTTCGACTTCCACTCCTGTTTCATCTTCATATTCCGCGGCCAGTTCTTCTAATTGGTCTGTGATTTCAACCTTAGATTGGAAGACGATGATTTTCTTGGCTGCCTCTGTACTGCCGCCGTTTGCATCTTCCTTATCCTTACTATCCTGTGTTGAACCGCTGCCCGCAGAGGTATCTTTCGGTGTATTGGAATTTGAACACCCGATGAGTGCTCCAGACAACAGTAACGTTGATGCCAGTAAAATACTTGTTATTTTCTTTGCCTTCATAGTAATTCCTCCCTTCGATCACATAGAATCGCTTAACACATAAAATTTGATTGCATCTGTTTTTCTTATAAATCGTTACACCTTGATTTTAAGTGTTATTGACTAATATGTCAATATTCATAAGGTATTTTCCGTCATATTGTATATATTTTCATTGTTTTTCACAAATCAACGCAAAAAAACTATGTATATCAATGGCTTTATCGTCATTTCATACATAGTTTTTACTTCATTTTACTAAAATCGAAATCTTATTTTACTATTTTTCTTATTTTTTACCTTTCCAGCCTATCTCTTACAGTTTTCCGCCACTTCACTTTAGCAGTTATTTTGAATGTATCTATATTCCGATTACCCTGGATGTTCTCTATCAGGCCCTGTGCTGCCAGATATCCTCTTTCATAATTAGGGATTGTCACGGTGGTAAGTCCCATGGCTTCGGCGAGATCACAGTCATCAAAGCCTGCAACTGCAATATCTTCCGGAACCTTGATTCCATTTTCTCTAAATGCCTTAATAGCACCTATGGCCATATTATCATTGGCACAAATCAACACCTCTGGGAGATTCTCACTGAGCATCAGGATTTTAGCCGCTTTATATCCGCTCTTCTCCCTATAGTCTCCCGCAAAATACCTCTCTCTTGGAAAGTTGATATGATTATGCTCTAAAACATCCAGAAATGCCTTATACCGCTCTTTATTATCCGCCGTATGTTCTTGTCCGCCAATAAATCCAAATTTCCTGTATCCCCTGTCTACAATACCTTGAATCAGCTGACGCATGGCATCATAATTATTTACAACGATGCTTTTAATATGCGGATTATCTAACATTCTGTCCAGCACAACAATGGGGTAACTCTCTCGAGCCGCCCTTTCTAAGACATCACTTTTCATCTTCTCATCCAGGATGATACAACCACTGGTCAGATTATTCCTCATATACTTTTCGCAAGATTTCTTGGTGCAGATAATAAGGTCATAATCATTGGCATTGGCATAGTCACTGATGCCATTGATAATTTTCAGGTAAAAACTACGGTCAAAATCACTGAAGTTAAATAATATCGTTCGATTATTGCCAGACTTAAGGGTTCTCCCCACTGTATTGGGGTAATAATTCATTTCTTTGCATATCGCTAAGACCCTTGCCTTAGTTTCGGCCCCCACATTCTTCTTACCATTTATTACATTGGATACCGTAGATACCGAAACCCCTGCAGCCTTTGCCACGTCCTTAATCCCTACCATCGTTACACCTCCTGATTATTCCATATACGTTATCATCTATTTTACTATTTTTTACTAAAATAATCAACTTTTTACTTCATTTTATTTAGAGGATCGACTTTATGGCTTTGACAAATTACAGTGTTTATTTATGGCAGTTGTGAAAATGGAGAAAATGTGCGATAATAACTTTAAAAAACCTTAATATAAAGGGATAGAAACAAGATACGTGTGTTTCTTTTTATTGGAGAGAGTTGTTAATGAATAGAAGAGAGTATACAATTATTAGTAGTTCTGCGTTTATAATGGGCTTTATCATATATGGCATAATGGCAACAGTGACAAAAGAGGACTTAAATGTATCATTACCACATTTCGTATTTTTTCTTAAGTCTGGATTAATGGGAGGTTTGTTATTAGGAGGAATTATTTCTGGAATTTTATTATTCACAGCATTTCTTAAGAAGAAAAGTACTGGTTTTAAAGTTCTCTGTGTAGTATTTTTCCCACTCACATTTGCCTGCATTTGTTATGTTGGCATACTTGGAGGGATACCATATTATATCTACAATATAAAAATGCAGAATAAGCGAAATAAGGTGGAACCTACCACGGAGGGGGCAGATACGATTAATCAGGATCAAAAAAACCAACAAGATTAGCACCTGCAGACAAAGGGGCAAACTATCAAACATCCCAGAATAGATATGACGATAAAATAAGGGGGGGCGTTACAAATATACTTTAAATAGTATTTTTGCAACGCTCCCTTTTCAACTTGTAACTTCTCTATCATATATAATCAAGCCATCAGGATATTGGCATTTCAAGGGTGTTGATACACTGGTACTCATCAGTATAGACCTCAAGAGATACAGGATCATCAATATTCTCTAAAGAAACTATAATAAAATAAAGCATTTCATCACCTGGTTCGGTCGAATCACTAGATAAAGCATTGCCATCAATGCCATCAATCATCGAACTCATAATCGAAGTCTCTAACCACACATCTTTCTGGATAAAATCAAAGAATGTACTTACTGGTGGTAAGGAACTTAATTCTGTTTTGTTTTTATAGGTGTAATATACTACCAACTTAGGATTTTCAAATGAATCATATAAAAGTTCCGTCTCTTTAATGACAACTTTATAATTTTCTGTCTCTATTGTATCACTGGCAGGGATATTCTCTGTTTCCATTACCAAGGTTTTAATTTCCTTCGCTTCTATATCCAAAACATTAATTCGTTCATTTTCATATGTAGAATATATGTAACCCAGAACCTCTCCCTTTATTTCAATTACATCCCCAACAGCAGGATAACTTTCCTCTTTTAGCTTAGAAAGATTAAGATAAAGAGGAGTGTCCAGGTCACGAGCCAAGAGAACAGGAACATAGGGTTGCTCCCCAGGCTTCTCATCGAATGTAAGCTTCTCAACCTCTCCCCCTACTCGTGCCACAAAATCCAATGTTCCGTTCAATGATGTAGAGTTCATAATATCAGGGTTCTTCCCATAATATGATAAATCAATATATAATTGCTCTTTCTCACTGCGGGACACCTCACTTGTCTTCTCGCTTGTCTTAGTAGAACCTTCCTCTTGGGGCTTGCCAGTGGAGCACCCAGAAAATGTAGCCACTGATAAGGTTAGCATTAAACCTATTAACCATTTTTTCTTCATCTGTATTCTCTCCTCATTCTTATTTCTTTATATCTACTTTTCTTCCTATGAAAAGGCTTTCTCTACTAACTTCAAATCAGCCTGATTTGCTAAAGTGATTTTAGTATTTTTACCATCATCATTCTTAACAGTAAGCACGCATTTACCTATTCTTTTCGCATAACTAACTTCTGAAAAAGGTCTTACAAAACTACAATCCACCTCATAGGATGTTAAGATTCTAGTCTTCTTATAGCCAACGAAAACAAGTGAGTGATTGGTTAATACCACTGTGAATGTTTGGGGATATGTAGCTACCAACGTGGCAAAGTACCCTAGGACATATCTATGCAATAGTTTCTTAATCGTTCCCCAATCTTCCATTCCCACTAAAACACCAACCACTTCCTCTCCTGCGGGTACAAGGCTCTTAGCGTATTCAACTCCTTCTTGCCACTGTGCTTTGCTATTACTACTACTCATCTGTACTCTCCTTTTATCCTCTTAAAATAATTTATATAGTTTATAAATAACTGTTTATGTAGTATACTGAAATTCAGCTATAAAACGCACAAACCTACACCATGTAGTTATATCATGAAACTTAACCCTTGTCAATATATCTATACTTATTTATTCTAGTTTCTCATAGATATTTGATAAGTTGAAAGATTAGAAGGAGGTAAATTTCATGGTCCAAATCTCAGACTCAGAATTAGAATTATTAAAAATTATTTGGGAAAATGAGGGCAGAATCTTATTCTCAGAGCTTGTGTCCATATTACACCAAAGAGGTTCCAACTGGAAAAACAACACCATTTTAACGTTTCTATCCAGGCTTACAGAAAAGAATATTCTCAAAGTAAATAAAATCGGTAGACGCAATGAATATGTTGCTAAGTTGACAGAGAAGGAATATCTAGAAAACCAAACCGATGATTTTATCCATAATGTTTATGAAGGAGATGTCAAAGGACTTATTTCAACATTAGTTGATAAAAATTTAATCTCCTCAAAAGAAATAGATGAATTAAAAGATTACTGGAAACACAAGAAGGATAACTTATGATAGAAGTATGGAAAGTATT
>DVNN01000128.1 GCA_018714325.1 Candidatus Pelethocola excrementipullorum | reverse complement strand
GGTTTACTTATCAACTATTAAAATGGTAACACATGGAAATTATTTATACAAGTTTTTTTTGTTTGTTTTCTATATTTTTGATATTATTCACAATTACTTCTTGTGTTTTTTTAACAAGTTTCATAAATTTCCAACTATTTTTATGTTCTTCTCCCCAAACACCAAAAACCTCTAATACAGGTGTCAGTGATTGTCCTAATTCCAAAAGTACTGGAGAAGAAATATAAGTATTCCCTCTCCAGTACATCACATAGTATCAATATTCATTTAGAGATTAAAGCGATTCTGTCTTCTTTGACATCTTAATGCTGTAGTCAATGGCATTTATCAGACTTAGTTCGTTGGCTTCACCTGTCCCCGCCTGATCAAATGCGGTGCCGTGGTCAACAGAGGTTCTTACGATGGGAAGTCCCAGGGTAATATTCACCCCTTCCACCGCCTCCCACTTTTTCGCCGACTGATCATACACAAATCCAACTACCTTCAGGGGGATATGTCCTTGATCATGGTACATCGCCACAACAATATCATACCATCCGCCACGTGCTTTGGAGAATATCGTATCGGGTGGTACCGGACCATCCGCCTGGATTCCTTCCGCCTTGGCGGCTTCCAATGCCGGTATGATTTCATCGATCTCCTCTCTTCCGAACAAGCCATTTTCTCCGCTATGGGGGTTCAGCCCTGCAACTCCGATTTTCGGAGTCTCGATGCCCAAATCTTTGCAAGCCTGATTGGCAATACGGATAACCTCTATGATTCTATCCTTCTTCACCCTGTCACAGGCTTCTCGAAGGGATACATGAGTGGAAACATGAACCACCCTTAAATTCTCATGAGCCAGCATCATCGTATACTTCTTTGTCCGTGTCAGCTCTGCATAGATTTCGGTATGTCCGGAATAATGATGACCTGCCAGATTGATTGCCTCTTTATTCAGCGCATTGGTAACCGTGCCGTCAACCTGTCCGTCCAAAGCCAGCTCAATCACCTTCTTCACATATTGAAAAGCCGCTTCTCCGGCCATTTCGGATACCTTACCGTATTCCAGCTTTTCCATGTCCACCAGCTTCATATCATAAACATCTATAACACCCTGTTGAAAACAAGCGTCTTCTATTTTCTGAACCGGATGGATTTTTATGTTTTCCTGACCGACAATCTTAACCGCTGCTTCCATAACCGATGCATCGCCAATTACGATGGGACGACACTTGTCGTACACATCCTTCCTTGCCAATGCCTTCACCGTAATTTCAGGGCCTATGCTGGCAGGATCACCCATGGTTATTCCTATCACTCGTCTATCCTTCATCGTTACCTCCGTTCGTATATCGTATCTTTCCTTTTTAAGTTTACCACTTATTAGCCTTTTACTCCATCCATGATTTTATCTGCCAGTTTCTCCATGAGATCTTCCTCCCCAAATCCACCTGATTTGGAGATAATATTATAATCTTTCCCGTGAATTTGTACTATGGATAGCACAACCCCTGGCTCCATCTCATAAATTGGTGTCATTTCATTCACACCTATGTTTTGCAGAAATCCCATCAAAGTATCACCACCTGTGATGAGCAATGTGTTCATAATCTCATCCTTTAACAGTTCTTTCAAGAGGCTGCCGAAAGAAGAGGCAATCCGCGTCCGTACCTCCTCCGATGCAATCCCCATGGATTCCGCCCGGGTCATGGTCTCTTCTGCTTCCCCTACATCGTGGGAATCCAGAATACAGAACGGTGTTTCCTTTAACTGATCCAGGATCTTCGTAATTCCCTCTTTTCCCAGATCCGTTTCAAAATACCCTGGAACTAATTTTTCATCCAGGGTGAGATGAATTCGATGGAACCCATGATTCTCCCCATAATCCAATTGCTTCATCGTTATGGGGTTAATGCTGCCACATGCGATCAGCAGTCCGGGATCAAATTGGGGTTTTCCAGGTTTCTCGCCGGTCAGATTTAAGATATCCGGCAGGTATTCTGCCAGACCGGCGCACCCTGCCAGGGCTGTTAATTGTTCTGACTCGTAAAGATTATGGGCAATTTCCTCCATCTGGCCTTCTGTCTCAGTATCATAAACAGCAATTGTTGGCTGTTCAACTTTTGTAAGAGCGGCCCGATCTGTAATGATTTCCACCGAAGCCTTACTTTGTATACGAATGATTTTAGAGATATCCGATTCCAGGACGGGATCAAAAGGATCCCTGCCAAATACACTCTCACTTACTGGAACGCCATCAATATAATGAATGCCCTGCTTTGTAAGCCTGTTCATCTTAGGGAGGGCCGGTGCAAAATGTAATATGGAATCTCCGGCAGCCTCCAGTACCGCTGTCAATTCGCTGCCAATGTTTCCCCGCAGCCCGGAATCCGTCTTCTTATAAATATAAGAAACACCCGCTTTCCTTGCCCTTTTTACGATCCCAAATACTTTTTTATACGCCTCCTGTTCATCGATATGCCTGGTTTCGGTATCCATCACCAAAACCTGTAATTCCTTCTTGGCCTGAGCGAAATCATAGTCACAGTCCGTCACAACCTGTACACTCGTCCCCTTCTGAGCGAATTTAACTCCCGTATCCAGCGCACCAGTAAAATCATCTGCGATGATTAATAACGTAATCATTGTAAGCCCTCCAATCATATGATTCAAAACGAAACACTGTATCATTAATAAATTAGTTTATATTATTATACTTTCTATTATTAGCTGAATCAATGAATTTTGTGCATAAATATGTTCACATTTGTAACACTTAACCAAGATAATCCTATGCCACCTTATCATATATCTGTCTCATTACAGCAAAACGGCATAGCCACATGACTATGCCGTTTTGCTGTAACAATAACTATTCAGCTAACACTTTAATCTCCTGATATTTCTTATGATCCACGTACAGTTCTCCCTTATATGGGTTCCTCTTTGTTTTGGTAATTCTGTAAATCATATACACAAACACTGCGATATTTACGAGCAGAGCCAGTAAACTTACGACAAACAAGACTGTTGTATTCGGCGCTGCACCTGCTACCTGATGGATACCTGCATCGGTCAATACGGTATATCCGTCGGCTGCCAGTATTCCTTGTTGGATCGCTGCATCTGCAATTGCCTTACTGGAGCTTGAATGAACCAGCCAGCGGCTTGCATCCTGGAATGCCGGGAATGTCTGTGCAAACATGCACCACAGTGCCAAGGTTTGGGCACGATGCTGGAGCCAGGCTCCTTTTCCAACTGTAAATGCACATATGGTCGGTGCAAGCAGAAGTGCAAATCCACAGTACCATGCATGTGTAGGCAGGCAGTTATAGGTATAGGCAAAGTTCCACAGATCATATGCGATAATCCAGAACCACATCATATCCGGCCAAAGCATATCGCGGCTGCCATCTTTATTTGTTTTCTTACGGATACAGATTCCAAACCATCCCGTAATGGTGATGATATTCAATAAACCTGCAATTCCGTTCATGATATTCCACGAACCACCAATATAGTACTGCACCTGATTATTCATGTACTCCATGACAGGAGTCACATACTGGCTTACCTGGAAATCTCTCATGCAGGCTTCCAGAATATTAATCGCCAGTATCAACGGTGGGAAACACAACGCGATCTTATTATGCTGCAGTTTTTTGATATGACGGATGCACCAGAAGCCGATACATCCTGCTGTAGATGAATAAACCTTCGCAAGATGGAACCAGTCCATATAAGAGGTCTCTCTCAGCACCGTCAGCCAAAGAATAGTCAATACAATCGGAAGCACCACGAAACAACCAAATCCAACCCATTTAAAGCGACGACTCAATTCATTTGCAACAAATAGTGATACAAACACGCCCAACCATACCAGTAAAACCAATATTGTGGGTACACTTTCTGAAAAAGCAAACATCCCTACCCCTCCTCATTTTAACATGCTTCAATTTCCTTAATATTGAATTCATTTCCCGCCAATAGATACGTGGACTCACTTCCACAGTGTGGGCAAATCTTTTTATACTCCAATGTGGAGTATGTCTTCTGACAAGTCTCACAGATTGTAACCGCCGGAATCTCTTCGATCTTTAATTCCGCTTCCTTCAAAAGTTCAGATTTCGCCCGAAAATAATTCCAGCAATCGGTCAAATAATCCGGTATTACACCACTGACTTCCCCTATCTCCAAGGTGACGGATGCCACCTCACTCAACTGTTCTTCTCTGGAAAGATCTTCAATCGTGCGTACAACATGTGTAACCAATCCTAATTCATGCATATGAACACCTGCTTTTCTTTCCTATTTCACCTTGTTCTTGTTACGGATAATCTTAATCTGACGCTTCAATGCATATGGCAGGATTTTCTTCATCTTATCCTCGCTTCTTGCCATCCTGCTGGCATCCGGTAATTCTCGGTTCAGATGAATCGCATCAAATTCGCACTTGGTGGTACATACACCGCAGCCAATACAACGGTTGAAATCCACGACAGAGGCACCGCAGCCCAGGCAACGTTCCGTTTCAGCCTTTACCTGTTCTTCTGTAAATGGCAGGCGGGTGTCGTCAAATGTGGTCGTTGGATCTATTCCTGCTCTATGTCCCGGACGCTGGCGGCTGGAATTATGAAAGCTTTCTTTGGGAATATCCAGATTATCCTTATCCAGCTCAACAAATTCTCTTCTGTTTCGTCCAATTGTCAGACTTTGACCTTCATGTACAAAGCGATGGATGGATATGGCGCCCTCTTTACCGGCCGCGATAGCATCAATGGCAAATAGCGGCCCTGTGTATACATCTCCTCCCACGAAAATATCAGGCTGTGCCGTCTGATAGGTAAGGGAATCCGCAACCGCTCCGTTCCCACGCCCCAGCTCAACCGCACTTCCTTTCAACAGATCACCCCAGATGATGCTCTGTCCGATGCTCATGAGAACATTGTCACATTCCACGGTGATACACTCTTCCTCATCATATTGAGGATTAAAGCGGCCTTCACTATCCTTTACAGCAGTACACTTTTTAAATACGATTCCGGTGACCTTACCATCTTCTGTGAGTATCTCTTTAGGCCCCCAGCTATTATTGATTGTAATCCTCTCCTCCATTGCCTCAGCAACTTCGTCTTCAGCCGCCGGCATGGTCTCTCTGTCCTCCAGACAATACATGGACACGGAAGATGAACCTGCACGGACCGCACTGCGCGCCACGTCGATGGCCACATTGCCGCCACCTACAACAACGGTACGTCCTGATAATTTGGTATTTTCATCGTTATTTACCTTATGTAAGAATTGAACTCCGGTATATACTCCCTCGGCATCTTCTCCTGGAACATTGGCATTTCTTCCCCCCTGGCATCCGATGGCCAGATAGAAGGCCTTGTAATCCTGAGCACGAAGTTCATCCAGAGTAACATCTTTACCTACCTCTACCCCACATTTAAACTCCACTCCCATCTCGCGGAGCACATCGATTTCAGCCTCTACCACATCTTTTTCCAGTCTGAATTTAGGGATGCCATAGGTGAGCATGCCCCCCGGTGTCTTGTTTTTCTCAAATACCGTAACCGGGTACCCCTTCTGAGCCAGGAAGAATGCACAGGTCATACCTGCCGGACCTCCACCAATCACCGCAATCTTTTGGGGATATGGTTTGCCGATCTGATTAATCATCGGTGGTATATATCGGCTTTCCGAATTCAATTCCTGCATGGCAATGAACTTCTTAACCTCGTCGATGGCAACTGCCTGATCGATGGTTCCACGGGTACATGCTTCTTCACATCTGCGGTTACATATGCTTCCGCAGACCGCCGGAAATGGATTTTCCTTCTTGATCAGTTTCAAGGCATCCAGGTAGCGTCCCTGTGAAGCCATCTTAAGATATCCCTGGACGGCAATATGTGCCGGACATTTTGTCTTACAAGGGGAAGTACCGGTATCATAGCAGTTAATCTGATTATCATCCCTGTAATTCTCGTTCCATTTTTCAGGTCCCCACTTCACCGCATCCGGCAATTCCTGATTAGGATAGGCCACCGGACCATCTTTGGTGCACAGCTTCTGCCCCAGCTTCACCGCACCTGCCGGACAATACTCCACACACTGTCCGCAGGCCACACAGTTGTCTGGATCCACCTTAGCAATATAAGCGGAGCGAGACAAATTCGGTGTATTAAACAGCTGGGAGGTTCTTAAGGCATAACAGGAACAGACACAACAGTTACAGATTGCAAATATCTTATCTTCACCATCGATGTTTGTAATCTCATGAACCAGTCCATTATCTTCTGCCCTTTGCAGAATCTCCATCACCTCTGCCTCATCGATATACCTGCCCTTGTTTGTCTCCACCAGATAATCTGCCATGTCGCCCACACCGATGCACATGTCCTCTTCCAGATGCCCGCATCCTTCTCCCTGGATACGGCGGGAACGACGGCAGGAACAGGCTCCCACCGCATACTTTCCTTTGTACTTCTGCACCCAATGAGAAATATGCTCGATACTAACCGATTGTTGCTCTGTCGGTATGGCCTTCTCCACTGGAATCACGTGCATTCCAATCCCTGCACCTCCGAGAGGAACCATGGGTGTTACCTTCTCCAGAGGCAGACGGGACATCTGATTAAAGAGCTGTGCGATCTCAGGATGAGCCTCCACCTGCTCCTTATTCATGTTCATGAACTCCGCACATCCCGGCACGAACATGGGGAGGACATATTGCTTATGACGATCCTCGTTCTCCCAGTTGTACTCCAGAAGTCCGATTACACTCATCTCCTGCAGTAGCTCTTCGGTTCGCTTCAGATCCTTCCCACATCTTTTAGCCACCTCTTTGGATGTGATGGGTTTGCGGACTTTCATGGACAAAGCCACCTCTGCCATCTCATCTGTAATCACACCGGCGAGACCCCAGTATTCCGGATCATCCACGGTCACCTTGTGACCGATCCGGTCTGTAATCTTCTGCCCCAATTTCAAGATTAATTCTCTGCCTTCCGCCATTTTTCAAAACTCCTTTCCATTTGCGGTATTTTTATTGCTGCCACAATTCTACTTCATGCTTCAGCCACTTGGTCCATTCTTGAACCCCCTCTCCTGTCCGGGCTGAAATCGGGATGATTCTGGCATTTGGGTTTCTCTTTAAAATATATGTTTTGCATGCTCCCATATCGAAGTCAAAATACGGTAATACATCAATTTTGTTAATTAAAACTACATCGCATATGGAAAACATCAGTGGATACTTCAGGGGTTTGTCATCCCCTTCCGGCACGCTTAAGATCATCACATTCTTTACGGCTCCGGTGTCAAACTCGGCGGGACATACCAGATTTCCCACGTTTTCCAGAATAGCCAGATCCAGATCACCTGTTTCAAGGCCCTCCAGGCCCTGTCGGGTCATATCCGCATCCAGATGGCACATGCCTCCAGTATGTAGCTGTATGGCCTTTACCCCAAGTTCGGATATCGTTCTGGCATCCACATCTGAATCGATATCAGCCTCCATCACACCGATTTTCAACTGATCTTTCAGAGCTTCGATGGTTTTGGTAAGCGTCGTCGTCTTTCCTGATCCCGGAGAGGACATCAGGTTTAACAGAAACAATTTTTTCTCTTTTAATTCTGCCCTCAATTCCTCTGCTCTTCGGTCATTATCGGCAAATACACTTTGCTTAATCTCAATTACTTTAAACTTTCCCATCTCTTCTCCCTCCTCCCTTTTCTTTGGTTATACCAGACTATGTTATCTTTTTAACATTATACTATTTTGCACAATAATTGTCAATTTTATCCACCATTTTTGTTGATTTATACAGATATTATCCTTGATTTTTTCGCATATTAGATATAAAATATAATTGTGGCATCTGGTATAACCACGACCAGAAAGGAGAAGATATGGAATTCACAAAAATAGCGGCACCCTCACTTAAAGATTTATTTGTCCAGCAATTGGAAGAGAAGATATTATCAGGTGAACTTGAGGTTGGAAGTAAACTTCCGCCGGAACGGGAACTGGCAGATCTTATGAAGGTCAGCCGTGCGGTCGTGAATGGGGGAATTAATGAATTAAACCGGAAAGGGTTCTTGGAAGTGCGGCCCCGCCAGGGAACCTATGTGGCGGATTACAGTAGAAACGGCAACCTGCAGACCTTGATCGCCTTATTGGAGTACCGGGGAAACAAACTGGACAAAGGCGGTATTCGGGCTATTCTAGAGGTTCGGGGTGCATTGGAACACCTGGCCGTGGGACTCGTTATCGATACCGCCTCTGACCTGGAGCTGAATCAATTGGAGATGACGGCAAAGGAGCTGAGAGACACTGAAACCCACTATAAAGCAGCACAGGTCGCTTTCCAGTACCACCATGAGTTGGCTTACCTTGCAGGCAATACCGTGCTGACTTTGATTTATTCTTCTTTTAAAGAAGTCTGTATCGTTCTATGGGTACGCTTTTGTAAACTTTATGGTATTGAAGCATTGTTTGACAATGTATTCACACTACATGGGTATTTGAGAAAAAGGGATACACAAGGGGCGTATCGATGGATTCAGCATTATCTGGGAGAGGCCATCGATGGCTCTCAGCAGATTTATGAAGAGGTTTGATTCCCTGCACATCAGAAAAAGACAGGTTCCATAATGATATGATCCCCCTTAAGTAGACAAGGTAAATAACCAAATCTACTTAAGGGGGATCATATCAA
>DVNN01000127.1 GCA_018714325.1 Candidatus Pelethocola excrementipullorum | reverse complement strand
TAGGGGTTATGCCGGTACCTGGAACAGATGAGAATGGTTCCCTGAACTATATACACGGTATGGTAATTCCGAAAGTATCCGATAACCAGGAGTTGGCAATTCAATTTATTAAAGAGGAGTTGTTAAAAGACAGCTTCCAGCAGGGTGCGATCAATGCTTACGGTAAGATGTCTCCTTTGAAATCTCATTACGAGAATCTGGAGAACAAATATTGGCCTACCGTGTTGGCTTTTACTGAAAATGCCACTACAGCACCGTTATATAGAGATATGACAAAACTGGATACCTATACACAGACAGAGATGCAGCAGTACTTAACAGGTGCGGAGTCTATTGAAGACTTCCAGTCACGGATGGATGAGTACCTTGGTAAATTGGATCTGAGCACGGGAATGTCATAAACAGATCTAAAGCAGAGCAGCAAAGCTGTACCGTCTCTGGGTTCAGGCTAAGAAAATTTCTTTATCGAAAGTCTGTACACTCAGAGGCGGCCTTCTGCAGTTTAGACCAGAATATAGGATAATTACAGCAATTAGTTATGATAGCGGAGGGAATCGAAGAATGAAGATGAGTTATCGCAAGAAAAGCATGCTGGCGGGATATGCCTTTGCTGCACCGGGTATGATTTTCGCAATCCTCTATATGGGGTATCCATTGGTGCGTTCTTTTTACTTGAGCTTTACCAATTATAATTTTGCATTTGATCCTAAGCCTACATTCAGTGGACTTGAAAATTATATAAGTATGTTTTCGGATAGTTATTTTATAGACGCTCTGAAGAATACGGCGGTATTTTCGCTGGCATTCTTCCCGACTTTGATGATAGTATCACTGATTATCGCATTACTTCTGGATAAAGGAGTCAAAGGTACCGGCTTGTATAGAACTTGTATCTTCATGGCCATGGTAGTGCCGCTGTCACTGACAGGTATTATCTTCCAGTGGATATTCAATAATCAATACGGCCTCTTAAACTCTGTGCTCAGCCAGATGTTCGGCCTGGATTCCTGGACCCATAACTGGCTGGGAGAAGGAAAATGGGCGATGTTCAGTATTGTCATCGTCAGTCTCTGGAAGAACATGGGTATGCTGGTAATCTTGTTTATGGCAGGACTGGCAGGCATCCCGGATGATATGATTGAAGCTGCCAAAATCGATGGTGCCAACAGTATACAGACAACTTTTCGCATCGTCTTACCAAATTTGAAAGAAAGCTATGTGATCTGCGGGTTATGGGCTATTATCCAGTCTGTGAAAGTATTCGAGCAGCCTTTTGTCATGACCAATGGCGGCCCGGGTACGGCGACCCTGGTTTTATATCAATATACCTGGCAGAACGCATTTAAATATTATGAGATGGGATATGCTTCCGCCATCGCCTATTTCATCGGAGCAGTCATCTTGATCCTCTCTGCGGTCAATATGTTTATCAACAGGAATAAGGATACGGATGAGGTGAAGAAAAAGAAAAAACGCAGGGGAGGGGCAGCAGCATGATTAAGAAAAAACATGTTTCAAGATTTATCATAAGCCTGATTCTTGCAATCATCGCCTTTATCTGGATGGTACCATTTTTATGGACACTGTTAACATCCTTAAAAAATGACAATGAAATCTATACCAATGTACTGAAGTTCCTGCCTACCTATCTTTACACGGGGCATTATTCTTCAATCTTCACGAAGCTGGGAAACTTCTTCTTGTACTTTAAGAATTCGGTGGTAGTTTCATTCTGGAGTGTGTTATTCAATGTATTGTTTGCCGCTACTCTGGGTTACTCATTTGCCAAGTTTAAATATCATGGAAGAGATCTGTTCCTGGGCTTTGTATTGATTGTTATCACACTTCCTTATGTAATCTATCTGATACCAATCTATATCATGCAGTCCAGAATGAATATGATCGATACCACCCTGGGATTGATTTTGCCTTATATTGCAACCAACCTTCCAATGTCGGTATTCATTATGAGGGGGCAGTTCAACAACGTGCCCAATGAGATGATGGAGGCTGCCAGAATCGATGGTGCCAATCAGTGGCAAACATTTTCCAGAACTATGCTGCCAATTGTAAAACCAGGTATTGCAACGGTCATCATCATGACATTCATCACGGTTTGGGGTGAATTTACATATGCCAGAACACTTTCTATTACGGCTAAGTCACAGACTTTGGCAGTGGGAATCACCTTCCTTCGGGATGAGGCGGCCTCCTGGCAGTACGGTACATTGACGGCCACCATCATACTGTCCTTGATACCGGTTATGATCATTTTCTTAAGTATGCAGAAGTATTTTGTAAAAGGAATTATGGCGGGTGCGGTAAAAGGATGAGTGCCGGACGCCTGTCTAAATCTATAGCATGTAACACGAAGGATTTATAAACCCCAATATGAGAAACAGGCGATTGGAGAATTCACCAATAAATCCCACGTCTGAAAATTGAGAAAGATAAGAAAGGAATATCATGGGAGAAGTAAAATTTGACACATCATTAAGAGATTCTCAGGGCACAGAGGTGGCTCCGATAGAGCCGGAAAAATTTGACTTGAATGGATATGCGGAATATGAGGCCGGCATGTTGGAGAAGAACAAGGCATTCACAGAGGCTGATCAGGGATTGCTTGTTTATCGCCGTGTGAGAGCAAACGGTGTCTTCTATGATAAATGCCGGGATTATAAGGAATCACTGGCGCTGCAGCTGGGTGCATTGAAAGCCAGCATGCCCTATAAGGCCGATATTGCCAATTTTCTGGAACCCTGGTATGGAATTGGTTATATTGCATCTTGTTTTGGCAGCCGTTATCGCTGGCTTCCGGAGCAGGCCCCCAGCGTGGAGGCGAAATTTAAATCCGCACAGGAGATTCTGGATTCCGACTATGTTCCGATTGCCCAGACTCCAGAGGGTAAGTACAATCTGGAGATGATTGAATACTTCATGGATAAGACGAAGGGAAAGGTTCCCGTATCGTTCAGTGATCTTCAGTCACCGATGAATATGTTGACCTATCTGCTTCCCGTCACGGATATGTTCATGGAAGTATACGAGGATCCCGACGCTTTAAAAGGGGCGGCACGGCTATGTAGTGAATTGTTGATTGATTTTATGAAAGAGCAACAGAAGCTGATTGGAGATGCATTGGCGAGGCCGGGACATGGGTTTGCCAGCAGCCGTGTATTCCAGGGAGCTGGATTGAGTGATGATACCTCCATCATGCTCAGCGAAGACGACTATGATGAGTTGTTTAAAGAGTTGGATGAGATGATTGGAGATGAATTCGGTGGATTTGTTTACCACTCCTGCGGCATATGGGAGAAGAAGATTAACATGGTGAAAGGGTACCGGAATATCCGCTGCGCCGATGGGGCATTTACCATCGAGACGGATCCCAGTCCCAATAATCCGGAAGATTTTGCGGATGCGTTCAAGGGCACAGGAATCGTGCTGAATGCAAGAGCCGTGGGTAATGCGGAGAATAGTTTTGCCGCATTTGAAAAGT
The DNA here is from genome assembly GCA_018714325.1 of Candidatus Pelethocola excrementipullorum. Lineage (GTDB taxonomy): Bacteria > Bacillota > Clostridia > Lachnospirales > Lachnospiraceae > Novisyntrophococcus > Novisyntrophococcus excrementipullorum. Next base: position 1,264 of record DVNN01000127.1, on the reverse strand, counting down.
TATGGAGACCGAAACAGAAGTTGATTTGTGTTACTTACTGTAAGACTGTCGAGGAACAGGAAGAGTTGTATCGGCGGTTGCATGAAATGGAGGTGAATACCCCATGAAATATGATATTACCTTCCACCCAAGCTGGTGGCACGAATATGCAGGTGTAGACTTTACTCAGGAGTTTTTCGACGAGCCTGAATATCGTATGGACTGTGATATTAAGATGAGAAAAGCCTTATATGAACATTTTGGAGCCTATGGAATCGGAGAGAAGGAGCCTAAAAAGCGTCCACTGTTGGGCACGGACCTTCTGGCAGCCGGATACCTCCATTCTGAGATCATGGGCTGTGGCATCCGGTATCAGGCCGACAATTCCCCACAGGTGGAATGCATGAACCTGGATGAAGATAGCATCGCAGATGTGGTGGTTCCTGATCTGGATCAAAGCGAAGTATGGGGGAGGACACAGAAGCAGATTACCTATCTTAAGGAGAAGTATGGCCATGTTGAGACCTATGTTAATCTGATGGGCATCCAGAACATTGCCATGGATCTTATGGGACAGGAGCTGATGCTTTCCTATTACACCGCTCCAGAAGAAGTGGATGGATTGCTTGAGAAGATCACGAAGTTGTCCATAGATGTGGGAAGGCGTTTCAAAGCACTCTCCAAGGACCTGTCTGGCGGTGTTACGGCGATTGTCCGACAGACCCGGCCGGAGGTGTATCTGACCTCCAACTGTTCCGTAGAGATGATTTCCAATGATTTATATGAGCAGTTTTTATTGAAGTACGATCAACAGATGGCTGATGAATTCATCCATTTTGGCGTACATCATTGCGGAAAGACCATGGAGCATGTGGTGGATGGATATGGGAAGCTGAAGGGCCTTGATTTTGCAGAGGTAGGTGCATATTCCGATCTGAAGACGGTGCGCCAGAAACTTCCTGGAATCTTTTTGAATGCACGTTACAGCCCGGTACGTCTGATGGATGCTTCGGAATCTGAGATTATGGAAGAGGTAGAGGCATTGGCCAGAGACGGACAGGAGAATGGTCAGCTGATCTCTGTATCCTGCGTGGGAATCGATAAAAATGTTTCTGATGAACAGATAAAGTACTTCCTCAATGCCTGCCGTTTAGTACAGCTTTAAGAAGGTGGCGGGATGGTAAATTACGAGATCGGAAATACCAAGGGATTTGAAGTAGTTCACAATAGTAAGGAGTGGCGGATTGCAGTCCATACTTATGAAAAGAAGGTTAATGGATTGGAA
>DVNN01000126.1 GCA_018714325.1 Candidatus Pelethocola excrementipullorum | reverse complement strand
AATCCGTATTCATCCAGTCCCTGCCAGAAAGATGAAACACCTCCAGCATCTGATTTAAGATGCCGTCATTGTGAAAGACCAACCTCCAGAATACCACCAAAGACGCAACGGGAACTGCCATCGGAAACAGAAAACCTGCCTCGTAAAGAGATCTCCTTGAGGGCAGCTGATAAATCAGAACAGCAAATCCAAAGGATAGAGCCATCAACAGCGGCAGGCAAACGATGAGAAATCTCAATGTATTCGACAATGCCTGTTGATACGCCGCATTCTCCAAAACCTCTTTATAGTTGGAGATTCCTACGAAGATACCACCCACCGCCTGGTAAAAAGAGCGGCGGATCACATCCAGGAAAGGAATCAATACAAAGATTGCCGTTCCAAGAAGGCTGGGAAACAGAAAACAGTATGCAATTTTATTCTGAGAGGTAGGTATCCACCTTCTGCCCAATGCTTTCCGCCGTCTCCTCTGGTGTCTGAGTACCTGCATAACACTTCTCCATCTCCTCTATAACAGTAGTCATCAAAACCTGATCCGGAAGGAATGGCATCCGCAGGCCATGAATTAAATTCACTAAATCTTCTACCTCAGACCGCTCCGGATAACCTGCTTCGATGGTGGTTTCCTCCCCTGTTTCCGGATCTGTCATGCTGGAATACAAGCTTAAGTCGGACGCCGCATCAGTCTCAACATACTCCTCCAGATAAGCAAGGGCTTGTTCTGTAACCGGGAATCCCTCCATCGCATCCAACTTCTGAACAGGATCGGAGAATAGCATCTCTATGAATTCCCCAGCCAGATCCTGATTGCCAGAAGACGCATTAATTCCGGCAATGATATAGGGTACATAAATCTGTTTGACGCTGGTAAACGGGAGGTTCCCCTCTCTCATCTCTGTAAATGGAACAGGCATCGAGCCTAGCCCCTGAAGCTCTGTAATGTCTGCGAAATTGTCATCATGAAAACCCGTTCCGGACATAAAGCTGATTTTTAATTGTTTCCAATAGTCTGCTTCCGTTCCCAGAGATTCTTCAAAAGAATCCGTGCCGGAACTTTCACAGATCTCCATCCAATCGGATAATAATTGAATTAATTTCTCCTGATCCACTCCGTCTTGTTGCACGATCTCATCATACATGGTGGCAAATAAGGTCATACCCAGCAGACCGTGAGTAGTTTTTCCAAACAACGCCCGATCCGAATGGTTTGAAACATATTGATGTAGCGTATCCAGATTCTGGGAAGCACTCACCTCTTCATCGGTGCCATAAACTATCGGCACCCCTATCCTGGCAGGTATCCCATATATTTTATCGTCCTTTTCTGCCGTATTACCTATAACATCCATGAGAACGCCACTTTCCTTGAGCTTATTCCCCAGATCAGATATATCGGTGAGCACCCCTTTTTCTATGTAAGATTCCAGGGGAAGTCCATCCATGATCAGAACATCAGCTCCGCCTCCATTCAGTAATTCCGCATTCAGATTTCTGATATCGTCAGAGGAAGGTTTTTCATAAGTGCCAACCGCTGATTTATATTCTACTTTTACATCAGGGTGACTCTTCTGGAATTCATAAACCGCCTGATTTACTGTGGCACTTTCTATAAGCCCGTAAATATTCAGGGTGCTTGACTGTACAGCAGGTACCTCCTGATCAAATGCATATTCTTTCAATTTGTACCCGCCGGACTCATCAGCATATAGCCCAAAGAATTCATCTTGTTCTCCGGCTATAAACTTTAGAATTTCCGCCCTGTCTGTCCCCATCAGACCATTGGATCCATCCATCAAAGTTTCCACGATACTCCCATCTTCCTTGATTCGGTGGATTCCTTTATCATTGGCCGCATACCAGACTCCATCATCACCGGCGGCAAGATTAGTTGACAATGCCGATAACATGCTCTGATTCAGATCAATACCTCCTGCTTTTTCGAAGTTGGCTGTATCATAAAAATCTATGCCTTTGCCATCTGGGCGTAAGGCAGCAATCGTTTTGTCTGAAATGGCTGCCATTTCCTGACGTTCCGTTACGGCATCTATTCCTTCAATTCCTGTTATCTTCTTTCCATCCTTATAAATATCTATGGAACTGCTTGTAAAAGATCCCGCTACCAGTGTACCGTCATCTAGAACCTCCAGATCCGCCAAACGCTCTGAATATCCTGATTCATTCACTTTCAGAAGGGGCTCAGGGGTAATGTCTTCCGCTGTCTGTCCGTCTTGTGAAGCCTTCAGTATATGATCTCCATATGGTATTTCTTCGGTCATACAAGATGATAAGCTGTAGAGATTCCCATCCCTCCCAAGACGGATATCCAATGTTTCCAGATGAAGTCTCTGGTGGCCATCCTCCAGCCAGTTCTCCTTGTTGGGCTGGGACCAGGCACCCTCTTCATAAGTGTAGCTCTGATAACTGGCGGCATCATCATCAAAAATGCCGGTATAGAGAACCAGTTTTCCATCCCTCCAAATGATGCCTAAAGGCTTCCCTCCATCCTCCGGCAACAAAATATCATTTTCAACATACCGCCCTTTGGTGGCTGAACTATCATTTTTCGTACTTTGACCGTTCTCGTCCTTGCCCTTCTTACCATCTCCGCAACCTGACAGCAGGCCGGCAGCCATGGAAATTGTCAGCAGTAGGCTGACTCCCTTTTTAATTTTCATAAACAGATACTCCTTTGGCATTGATTTGTCTTACACGTATCATACTATCAGTTAAATCTCAAAAAAACTTTAAAGAACGAAACGAGTTTTTAAAGATTTTTTTGAGGTTCCCATGTTATACTTAGATGGAGTTATATTCTCTAATAGAATGACATTACTAAACATTCTGAGAATATGAGATTTATAAGCGATTATAATAAAAAAGGAAGAAACTTATGCGTATACTTATTATAGAAGACGATCAAGAACTTTGTCATGCCTTAAAACTTCAGCTGGAACATGCCGGTTATCAAACAGACTGTTGCCATAACGGCACCGATGCGCTCTATTATGCTCTGCAGCCGGTCTACGATATCATCATATTGGATAGAATGCTGCCTTCCATGGACGGTCTTTCCATATTAAAGCTGATCCGTAGTAATGAGATTCATACACCAGTCATCATGGCCACCGCTATGGATGGCATAAAGGAACGGATTTCGGGACTGGACTGCGGAGCCGATGACTATGTTGTAAAACCCTATGATGTTGGGGAGCTATTAGCCAGAATCCGCGCACTCATCCGTAGGCCCAATGCCATAGATACCGCCGAAACCCTCTCTTATGCGGATCTGGAATTTCAACTTCAGAATCACGACCTCTTCTGCCTGGGCAAGACCATACGGCTGTCCAGACGCGAAGCACTTCTGATGGAATTTTTCCTCCAGAACCCGGGCCAGACCCTTGCCCGACAGCTGATCTACACCAGGATATGGGGACCCGGTGGGGAGGTAGAGGATGGTAATCTGGACACCTATATCTACTATCTTAGAAAACACCTGCGTACTTTGAGGAGCCAATGCCGGATTACCACTGTCCACGGCGTAGGTTATAAACTGGAGAACTCACCATGATAAAACGACTGCACCGCCATCTGACCTTGTTGTTTACCATAGCTACCGGTCTGATTCTTTCATTGGTTCTTGGAACTACTTACTTTTACCAGTTCACTCAGAATCAGTCCCATACAAATTCAAGCTTCCGAAATCAGTTTTTCGACCTGACCAATAAGTTAGAGCAGGATTCCAGCTTCTCCGATACCTGGCTGGCAAGACTGGAATCGGACGGCCAACTAATCATCCATATTGAGGAAAATGGACATCCTTTGTTTTTTCCCGGCTCATGGAGTCCTGAAACTGACCGTGAGACCCTGGTAGAGATGGCAAAAGAGGAAGCTTTAAAGGAAAAGGTGGACACATCCCGGAGACCTTTTTCTTTTTCTTTATTAAACTCCTCCGTCTTTTCTCTGGAGGGGAAATACCATGACACCTATATCGGATCTGTGGTAGTCCTGTCCACGGAGCAAGGGTTCCGCTCCATGGTCCTGCTGGCCGACACCACCGCCCAAACCAACTCCTATGTTTTTCAAGGATTGTTTTTCCTTGGGTTAGAAATCATCGGCATCATAGCCTTGTTTCTGGTGAGCAGGTATGTGGTGGGACGCGCGGTGAAACCTGTAGCAGAGTACCACAAGAAGCAAACTGAATTCGTGGCAGCTACCTC
>DVNN01000125.1 GCA_018714325.1 Candidatus Pelethocola excrementipullorum | reverse complement strand
GGAAGAGGTTGAACGTGTGTATTTGCATGCATACAGCGGGAAAATGAGCACTCGATAAGTAGGGAATCTGTGGATGAATGGAGGTGAATAAATTGGGATTTAGTGATAAAGAAAGGATTATCCAGGAATTTGTGCCGGGCAAGCAGATCACCCTGGCTCATGTCATCGCAAACCCTATGGACGTCTTGTATGGCAAGTTAGGTGTTATGGATGTTGCAGGTGCGATTGGAATATTCACAATAACACCCAGCGAGGCATCTATCATAGCGGCGGATGTGGCCACCAAGGCTTCGGATGTAAAAATTGGTTTTGTGGATAGATTCAGTGGCTCACTTCTGATACATGGAGATGTGTCAGCCGTGGAAGAAGCATTATCCGATGTGATGAGAGTACTGTGTGATCAAATGGGCTTTACGGCGGCCGAAGTCACAAGAAGTTAGGTGTGGTGAGAGATGAAAAGAGTAATTTTTATTGGCAGCGTGGGATCGGGAAAGACCACAATCAGCCAGGTCTTATCGAATCAGGAGTTAGCATATAAAAAGACCCAGATGGTTGAAATCATCGATTCCAAAATTATTGATACTCCGGGAGAGTATCTGGACCGGGTACAGATGCGAGGGGCCTTGATGATAACCTCCGCTGATGTGGATGTCATCTGTCTGATACAGTCTGCTGTGGATGAGAAAACCATGATTCCTCCAGGATATGCAGGTTCATTTGCAAAGCCTGTGATAGGTATTGTGACAAAGAAGGATATAGCAGAGAAAGAACAGATTGATTTAGCGATTAAAAAGCTTGAAAATGCCGGTGCTGAAAGATGTTTCGTTGTCAGCAGCTATTCCCAGGAAGGAATGGAAGAACTGATAGCTTACTTAGAGGAAACACAAAATTAAATATCTTAAAACGATGTAGTTTTAAGTAGTCTAGCGGATGTATACCAGACGTATCTCAACAAGGGATTTGTCTGGATTTTTTTATTTTAAGGAGGAAATAGCAATGAAGAATGATGTACTAAAGGCCAGTGTTGTCGCCGCAAAGGTGATACCAAATGTGAGTCCGGATATGATTAAGGAACTGAAGATACCGGATGAGTATAAATCGCTGGCACTGATCACAGCAGACATTGATGATGTGCTCTATACGGCATTGGACGAGGCCACCAAAAAGGCAGAAGTGCAGGTGGTCTATGCAAAAAGCTTTTATGGAGGAGCCGTAAATGCCAATTCAAAACTTGCAGGTGAGGTAATCGGTATTTTGGCTGGTCCTAATCCTGCTGAAGTAAAGAGTGGATTGGATGCTGTGATCGACACCATTGAAAATGGGGCTTATTTTGTTTCTGCTAATGAAGATGACTCCATCAGTTACTATGCTCATTGTATTTCAAGAACAGGCTCTTATCTATCCGAGTCTGCCGGAATTGCAGAGGGAGAAGCTTTGGCTTACCTGATCGCCCCTCCAATTGAGGCCATGTATGCCCTGGATGCCGCTTTGAAGTCCGCGGATGTGAGAATGTGTGAACTGTATGCTCCTCCATCGGAGACCAATTTTGGCGGCGCTTTATTAACTGGAAGCCAGTCTGCATGTAAAGCGGCATGTGATGCATTTTCGGAAGCGGTTCAATTTGTGGCAGAAAATCCCCTGGCTTATTAAGAAAAGATGCTGATTAGAATCAGTATGAGGATAGGAAAATGATGAAAGCATTAGGAATGATAGAGGTATATGGAAGGACAGGAGCCATAGAAGGTTTGGATGTAGCTTTGAAGTCAGCCAATGTTTCACTGATCAATATGTGCAGAGTCGGCGGTGGCCTTACGGCATTTTTTATTGAAGGTGATGTAGGGGCTGTTCGGGCTTCCATAGATGCGGCTGCAGCAGCATCCGAAAAGTTTGGCAGGCTGGTATCTTCTCATGTGATTCCCAGACCAGATGAAAATGTGAGAGCGTTAATATCTTCAGTTGCTGAGGCAGCTGATAACGGGAAGTTGAAAGAGGCAGAAGTTGAAAAACCTTCAGTCAATACCATGGCTGATAGTAAATCTGTAGGAAACAGCCTTAACACGATAGAAGACGAAGTTATAACGGAAGCTCAAAAGGATGTTGATTCACCACAAAAGAAGGAAGATAAGAATGATGATTTGTGGAAAAAGTCTGTGGAAGAGCTGAGAGTGATGGCAAGAAAGATCCCAAATATTGGAATGACGAGAAAAGAAATTAATTTTGCAAAGAAAGACGTTATTATCAAGGCAATAATCAAAACCAGAACCCAAGAGAAAGAGGAGGAGAAATAAATGGCAGGCAAACAGGCATTAGGATTGATTGAAACAAAAGGATTGGTCAGCGCAATTGAGGCGGCAGATGCAATGGTTAAGGCAGCTAATGTATCTTTAGTTGGGAAAGAACGTGTAGGAAGTGGCCTGATCACCGTTATGGTACGTGGTGATGTGGGCGCTGTGAAGGCTGCGGTTGACGCTGGTGCGGCAGCAGCAGCGCAGGTAGGAGAGGTAGTGTCTATCCATGTGATTCCAAGGCCACATTCCGATGTTGAATCTATTTTACCACACGTAAGTGAATCATAAATGGTAGGGAGGTGCTGTAGTTGAAAGTAATCACGGAGGCAAAGCTGAGATCTGAGATAAAGACTACGAGGCCGGAAACTTATTATATACCAGAAGACACGATTCTGTCCCCATCCGCCAAGGAATATCTGAATCAATGGAAGATTCCGGTGCAATATGAAAAGGACAAAGAACAATCAGTGAAGAGGGAAGAAAGCCAGGAAAAAAAATCTGTGGCAGAGGTCGGTCAAACGAACCCCATCCTCCCCAAATATAAAGATTATGAGACCGGGGCCAGCTATTTCCAAAAACCGGAACACATGACCCAAATATTTGGTAATCTGCTGGTGGATAAAAATCATCCCAGAATTAAATTCAGAGGGAAATTGGACAGGATTCAGGCCGAGGTGGTATATGCCCAGGCCGAGATTGCCGGCAAATACAAACATGAAAAGCTGATGGAAGATCTGGGGGATGTCCTGAATGCTTTGAGGGAAATCATGAGATGCGAGGTCATGGACGAACCTTTTGAGAGGGAAACTATCATCGGTTTATCCCATGAGGAATTAAGAAAGCAATCACATAACCCAATGAAGTATTACAAGATTAAACAATTACTTCTGGCGGACTACACCATGGGAATCGTCTATGCGCAGTTAAACCTGATCAGAGCCTCCATCCGGGAATGCGAAGTGTTGGCGGCAGATGCCTTCCGGATCAATCGGAAATTCGAAAGGCTGGATATTATCCAGGAATTAAACCGTTTGTCGAGTGCATTACATATTATGATGTGCAGATATCTGGCCGGAGAATACCCGGAAAGGTAAGCAAAGGTTAACAGGACGTAGGAGGAGCTCATGGATACAGAACAGTTAGCAGCAGAGGTATTAAAAAGAGTATTAGAAAAAATAGGTCCACTCACTATAGACAGGACAGAGCAGGTTAAGGACAAAGAGAAAAAAGAAAAGATATTGATTTTGACCACAGACCATCAGGAGGGGTGTCATTCCATATTGGATAACCAGGGATTAAAGCAATCATTTGACCTGGAATGCGCCTTGTCAAAAGAATATGATTATAGTTCTGATGATTTCGATGGAGTAATCATGTATGGAGTAGATAACATGATGTTATCTAAACTGGCTTTGGGAATCATAGATTGTGATTATCTGAAGCTGGCATCAGATGCAATCCTATCGGGTAAATCAGTCTATATGATAAAAGAAGAAGTCGAGTTCTTTCAATATAAGAAAACGTCGCCTGCAATGTACTATAAAGTCTTTGAAAACCATTTGGAACTGCTCAGGAAAAGCGGCGTTATCATCTGTTCCAAGGAAGGTTTGGGTGAGCAGCTGATAAAAAGTCAGAAGGGTAAGAATTCCAAACCGGAACAAAAAAGGATTCAGCCTTTAAATGAGACTGTTTATGAGCAGGAAAACGATGTGGGTTCCAAGGTCATCGAGAAAAAAGTAATAACTGAAAAAGATATGATGAGTCTTAAGAAAGATAATGATAGGCTGGTCAAAATAGGCTTACATAGTATTGTTACAGATTTGGCAAGAGAATTTGCTGAAAAAAACAAAATTGTCATTCAAAGAGTGGCATTGGACAAGAGGAGTTAAAAAGTGGAACTTGCTAAAGTAGTTGGACAAATCTGGGCCACGCAGAAGGCAGAATCCATGAAGGGTTATAAACTATTGATCACGGAATTGATTGGAGCTCAGTCAACAGATGGTAATAGAAAAAGAATCATAGCTGCGGACACTTTAGGAGCCGGTATGGGAGAGAACGTTTTAATTGTAAAGGGAAGTTCAGCAAGAGCAGGGGATATTACAGGCGTAGCTCCCATAGATGCCACAATCATTGCGATTCTTGATGAGAAGTAAAAAATTGCTAGAATGCGGAGGAGAAATATGTTTCAGGAACTAATTGATAATATAACGAATGTGAGTGTGTTTACAGAGAGTTTATCTGAATGGGTTTCAGGCTTGTCCATAAATTCTGTCATCGTATTTATAATGATGATTTTCATGATTGTAGGAGCCGTGGATAAAATAAGAGGAAATAAGCATGGCTATGGAGAACAGTTTGATGAAGGTTTTCACGCCATGGGACCTTTGGCAATCGCCGTGGTTGGCGTTGTTGCAGCAGCACCGGTTTTGGCAGTGCTGTTAAAGCCTATCCTTGTTCCGATTTACCAGTTTTTTGGGGCTGATGCATCTATGTTTGCAGCCACTTTGCTGGGATGCGATATGGGAGGTTACCCATTGGCTATGCAGCTTGCAGCAGATGAGTCCATTGGTAATTTTGCTGGTCTTATATTAGGAAGTATGATGGGACCTACCATCGTATTTATGATTCCTGTGGCACTTAGTATCATTAAAAAAGAGGATAGAAGCTATCTGGGAGCAGGTATATTAGCTGGTTTGATTACCATTCCCATCGGTTGTATAGTAGGTGGACTTCTTATGAATATGACACCATATAAAATCAATATGGCTACAATTTTAGTGAATCTGATTCCTGTTATCATCATTGCTGGATTGGTAGTTGTAGGACTATGGTTTAAGCCTCAGAAGATGATCAGTGGTTTCAATGTGTTTGGAAAGGCTGTAACTGTTATAATTACCATCTTTACAGCGGTAGCAGTATTTGAATATCAGACTGGAATCAAATTCCCTCTGATGGACATCATGGTAACTCCAGATGCTGATGGCGTGGTTCCTCTGGAATCCGGTCTTTTAATCTGTGGACAGATTGCAGTTGTTCTGATTGGAGCATTCCCTATGGTTAAGTGGTTGACAAATACCTTTGGTAAACCATTGGCAAAAATCGGCGGAAAGCTGGGCATGGGTGAAGAAGGGACAACAGGTATGATTGCTACATTGGCAAACAGTATTCCGATGTTCAACCTTATGGAGAAAATGACAGCAAGAGAAAAACTATTGAATATTTCGTTTGCAGTTTCTGCATCCTTCGTATTCGGAGATCACTTAGGGTTCACAGCAGGCGTTAACAAAGACATGATTTTCCCTGTGATTGTCGGAAAACTTGTGGCAGCAATCACAGCTTTGATCTTGGCTAATATTCTGGCACCAAAGCTTTTATCTAAAATTGAAACAGGAAAATAAATTAAGCTATAACAAAAAAGTGAACCGGAATAGGAGGAGTGAAGTATGGAATATAGAATCATAAAATCACCTTCTGAAGGTACAAAAGATATCATCAAGAAAAGACTGGGCAGGATCCAGGAGGATTTCAGCCTTGATCATGTGGATGCTATAGGTATGGTTCAGGGCCGGATGATTGATATGTTATGTGCTGCAGATATCGCAGAAAAAGCATCTGGAGTAGAGGTTTATGATCTTAGAGGAATCTGTCCCCAGCATATGGTTCTAATTGTAATGCTGGGAGACACATCATCGGTGGAAAATGCTATAGAACAAATTTCAATTAAGTTGAAGGAAGGAACATATAGTGATTACAGCCAAGTTGATAGATAATGTTTGGGCCACAAGAAAAGCCGAAGCATTGAATGGTTATAAATTGATGCTGGCAGAAGAAATCGGTGGAAGCAGAAGCGGTGCGAGAATGGTGGTTGTGGATATCATCGGCGCAGGAATCGGAGATCGGGTAATCGTGTCCACCGGATCTTCTGCAAGAAAGATGTTGAATAACGATCAGGTACCTGTGGATGCAGTAGTAGTTGGAATTATTGATGAAGACTGTACTTTTGATTCGGTCGCTTATGACAACAAAGGCTAGATAGGAAAGGTTGGTTTTGACATGGAAATGTACGACAAGGACCTACAGTCCATACAAGAAGCAAGAAATTTAGCAGAACTAGGTAAAAAAGCGGCTGATATTCTTGCGGACTTTAACGAAGAACAAATAGATAGAATCATTAAAAATATGGTGGAAGCAGCCGAAGAGCATGCCCGTGAGCTGGCGGAAATGGCCGTGGAGGAAACGGGATTCGGCATCGTGGATGACAAGGTATATAAAAATCATCTCGCCTCAGGATTGCTGTATGAAGATATTAAAGATATGAAAACCATTGGCATTATCGAAGAGGATAAGCAAAGAAAGACGGTACAGATTGCCGACCCGATGGGCCTTATCATGGGTATCGTCCCTTCTACTAATCCCACCTCAACCTGTATTTATAAGTCCATCATCTCGGTAAAGTCCAGAAATGCCATTGTATTCTCACCCCATCCGGCAGCTAAGAAGTGTACCTTACGTGCGGCTGAATTAATGCAGAAGGCTGCAAAGGAGGCAGGAGCACCTGAGAATACCATCGGCTGTCTGAAGACGCTGTCCATGAGTGCAACCAATGAATTGATGAAACATAAGAATGTGGCATTGATCATTGCAACAGGCGGTCCGGGGCTGGTGAAGGCGGCTTACAGCTCAGGAAAACCTGCTATAGGCGTGGGCGCAGGAAACTCTCCGGCCTATATCGAAAAAAGTGCCAATGTAAAGGATGCGGTGGAAAGAATTTTGACCAGCAAGACCTTTGATCATGGCACCGTATGTGCTTCTGAGCAGTCAATTATCGCTGAAAGAAGTAATCGGGAAGAGGTTATTTCAGAATTAAAACGCCAGGGTGGATACTTTATGTCAAAAGATGAGACGGATCGGGTTTGCCAGCTTTTATTTAAGAACGGGCACACGATGAATGCTCAATTTGTGGCTAAAAATCCCCAAACTATTGCAGACGCAGCGGGGATTAAGATTCCGGCAGATACCAGAGTCCTGATAGGAGAGCAAGAGGGAGTGGGTGAAGGATATCCTCTTTCATTTGAGAAGTTAACTACAGTACTGGCTTTCTATACCGTTCAGGACAGCAAAGAGGCCTATAAGCGAAGTGAAGAATTGCTTCAGAATGGCATCGGACACACCATGAGTCTGCATACTGAAAGTGAAGAAATCGCACTGAAATTCGCCTCTCTTCCGGCTTCCAGAATCTTGGTTAACACCGGGGGAACCCAAGGGGCAACGGGTGCATCCACCAGCCTTTCGCCAGCCTTTACCTTAGGATGTGGAACCTGGGGTGGGTCATCTGTCTCAGAGAATGTTACACCGCTTCATCTGATCAACAAAAAGATGATGGCTTATGGATTAAGAGATGTTACAAAACTAGCCGATGAAGATCAGATGTTCCATTCCTATCAAGATGGTAAACAACCAAGCAGGGCATCTGGTTTACCTTTGAGTGCTGAGGATTTGAAAACTGTAATTGATGAAATTATGAAAGCAGTGGGGCAAAAATCATGAATCTAAATGTTGATGCATTGGCGGATATCATTGTGGAAGCAATCAATGTTCAAGGAGTAATGGATAAGAGTACTGAGGAGACCCAAAGTGTCCCCCTTGGAATCTCAAACCGTCATATCCACCTTTCCGAGGAGGATTTGAAAGTCTGCTTTGGGGATGACTATCAGCTTACCTCCATGAAGGATTTGTCACAGCCCGGCCAATTCGCATGTAAAGAGACGGTGACGATCTGTGGATCCAGGGGAGCCATAGAAAAAGTCAGGGTTCTGGGGCCGGTAAGAAAACAAACTCAGGTGGAAGTTCTGGCCGGTGACTGCTTTAAACTAGGAGTCAGCCCATGCATACGTCTGTCAGGGGAGTTGGAAGGAAGTGCTCCAATCACCGTAATCGGTCCTAAGGGCTCGGTCTATTTAAGAGCGGGTGCAATTGTGGCCCAGAGACATATCCATATGTCTTTAGAAGATGCAAAAAGGTTTGGAGTACGGGATGGACAGGTTGTATCCATTCAGTGTGAAGGTAAAAGAGGCGGTATCTACGATCAGGTGTTAATCAGGGCCAATGATACCTCGGCCCTTGAGTGCCACCTGGATATTGACGAGGCAAATGCGATGCAGTTGTCATCGTCCTCAATCATAAAAATCATAAAATAATAAACAATTTATACAAACAATTGATAATGGTGGCTGAATCCTTGTTGAGGAGTGCAGTATCTGTGCTCCTCTTTAGAAGAGTTATAATGTTTTCTGCATAAGTAATTGACATTAATGTATTATTTGTATATAATAAATACATAAAACAAGCAAGGTAGCTGTTTTAAATGTTGCGGAGTAGCACACCAATATCATGAGATATTTGGGTGTGCTTTTTTTGATTAGGGTGAAAAAATGATTAAAAAGACAATGAATCATAATAAAAAGACTGTCATTATAGCGGATGACGACATTAATGTGAGGAATACTTTAAAGAAAGCGTTATATGATTCTGATTACGAGATAATTGCGGAAGCAGCCAATGGACTTGATTTATTTGAGAAGTGTAAGTCGCTTAGCCCCGATGTTGCAATTGTAGATATCCAGATGCCTACCATGGATGGGATTAAAGCCGCCAAGATGGTGTTGGAGGAAGGGAAAGCCAAGTGTGTGGTTATGCTGACTTCTTTTGATGAAAAGGAATATATAAACGGAGCAATTGAGGCCGGAGCCATTGGATATCTGACGAAACCGGTGAATACCAACCTGTTGATCCCCAATCTTGACAATGCCTTGAAAAATAGCAGGGAATTATATGAGAAGGGGAAAGAGGTGGATAAGATTATAAGAAGAAAAGATTCTTTGAAGCTTATTGACCGTGCAAAGCTATGCTTGATGGAGAGCCGAGGATTGTCAGAAGAAGATGCCTATATGTTCATAAAAAATCTGGCGAAGCGTAAGAAACTTACATTGGAAAGTGTGTCCAGATTCATCATATCAAAGTTGGGGTAGAGCAATGATTAATGAATGCAGAGAATTATGCAGGAAGTACACGGTTTTAACCGAGAATCAAATTGACTTTATAAGCAGCTTTTTAGATAAATTACAGGATATCGCAGATAAAGAAGAAAGTAACGTATATATTGACTGTCTGACCATTAATGAAAATTCCATGATTGTAGTGGGAGAGGCCAGACCCATGAATGCCGAGTCCATTTACAGGGAATCTCTGATGGGGTTGGTGATAAAGGCCTATAAGGAACCAGCGGTGGAACGAGCATTTCGCATAGGAGTTCCAACCGTCGGAGTGCTTGGAAGAGAAATGCCCACGGCTGAAAAAGTGATTCAATCCGCATATCCCATCCTCTTTGAGGGGACCGTGATTGCAGTTCTCATCTATGAGAAAAAATTCGAAAAGTATCTGCCTGAGAACTCGAAGAGAAATCCAGGCGGATTTCTGGATTTGCAGACTGAGCAGATTTTGTGCAATATATCCGAGGCGATAGTAATCGTGGATGAGGATGGACACATCTGTTATTCCAACAAGGAGGCTGAGCGGCTGTTCACCTCTCTGGGGTATGTAGATGCAATTATTGGCATGCGGAGCGAAAATATTGTTTCTTCAGCAGATGACGACCATTACCGTTTTGAGATGAGCGGCCACACTTTAGAAGGAAGAAAGTTTCATTTAGGAAGCAATTCCGAAAAAATATGCATAGCTATCAAGGATATCACCGATTCCGAATTGCTCAGAAAAGAGAATAAAAATTTGCTGACTGCCTATCAGGAATTGAAGCATTCTATGAAAAACAGCCTGCTGCTTTTACAGAACATCGGCGAGAAGAAAGCAGAAAAGGCACCGTCTTATGAGGCAAAACAGGCATACCGGGAAATGTCCAACCGCATTATGTCGCTTATGACAACACTGGAGCTGAAGCTAAGGGTGGAAGAGCGGGAGGTCAACATAAAACCCATATTAACGGAACTTTGCAAGCGGTTGATCAGTCTGGAGGCGGATCCTGATACGGAGATTACGCTGTCCGTAGAGGGGGATGACTTACTTCTGGGCGATGAGATTACCAATGCAGTGGTATTAGTGGTATATGAGTTGGTCTGCAATATATTAAAATATGCCTTCAAGGCCCGCAGGTACGGAAAGATTAGAATCCGCCTTATGAGAGATTATGTGGTATCTTATATCATCGTGGAAGATGATGGATGCGGGTTTGAGGTATCCTCGGAGAATCAGAAATCCGTTGGATTAGGTTTGATTAGATCTATTGTGGAAGACCGGTTAAATGGTAGTTTAATTATAGAATCCGACAGCAAGGGAACCAAAGCCACCTTTGATATTATGGAATAGGTTCGTTTGTCAAGAAACTGAATAATGCCAGGTACTATCCAGGGACGGTAGTATAACTATGGGTAATGACACTCAAAAACATGCCAGGATCTGGCTGTTTTTGAGTTATTTTTTTCTAGTATAAGGATTAGGAGTATATATGAGTAAAAAAGAAGAACTAGTTGAAAAATTAATCAAGACCATAATCGCTGAAGAAGGCGGAATTGTGGATGAGAATGGAATCAAGAAAATAAAAGATCCAAGCGGTGTTATGGCAATTAAGACAAAGACAGTCCGTGTTCAAAGCTGGGGGGATAAGGGAGTGTATCTGACACAGGCTACCTCTGTGGAAGAGACCCCGCGGATGGGCTGTGGTGTCATGGAATTAGATGGTACAGGAAGTCTGGATTGGACATTGACTTACGATGAATATGATTATGTAATCGATGGTATTTTGGAGATTCAGGTGGACGGCAGATCTGTCATTGGTACCGAGGGAGATATTATCTACATACCGAAAGGTACCCATGTGGTATTCAATACTCCAAGCTCAACCAGATATGCGTATTTTGCCTATCCCATAGATGCAGTGGAAGAGATACTATAACTGTAATACAGATGTTTGAGAAATGACAGGAGAGAGATATGAAGCAAGTGATATTAAGCACGGGTATTGATATCGGTACCTCCACAACACAGCTTATCTTCAGTAAAATTACCATTGAGAATATGGCCAATGAATACTCGGTACCGAGAATCAATATTGTGGATAAAGAAGTTGTATACCGAAGCGAGATTTATACCACACCCATCCTGAATCATATAGAGATTGATGCAGAGAAGGTGAAAGAAATCGTGGAAACGGAGTATGAAAAAGCCGGATATAGACCCAAAGACTTGTCCACGGGGGCGGTGATCATAACCGGTGAGACTGCCAGAAAAGCCAACGCAAATGAAGTGTTAAATGTGCTGAGTGATATGGCGGGAGACTTTGTGGTGGCCACTGCGGGGCCGGATCTGGAATCCGTGCTTGCGGCCAAAGGCGCAGGTGCCGATAAAATATCCAGAGAGAATTCGGCTGTAATTGCTAATATCGATGTGGGTGGGGGAACCAGCAATATCGCCGTCTATAAGAATGGGAATATGATAGCCACTTCTTGTGTGGATGTGGGCGGCAGACTGATTAAGATTGAGGACAACAGGATTACATACATCTATGAAAAAGTAAAAAAACTGGCTGAAAACAATGGAATTGCGATCCAGACAGGAGATCGGGCAGATTTTACGAAATTAGAAAAAATATGCGGACTTCTGGCGGAGCAGATTGCCCAGGCATTAAACCTATCCCCTAGACCAAAAGAGCATAGGCTGCTTTATACGAATGACGGAGATGCGATACCGGAATCCATTTCCATACAGGGAATCACCTTTTCTGGGGGAGTTGCAGACTGTATCTATCATGAGATGGATGATGAATTCAGATTCAATGATATTGGTATCCTGTTGGGCAGGGCAATCAGAGAAAATGAGGCCCTTAGAAACATAAAGAGATATCAGGCTTTGGAAACAATCAGAGCAACCGTAGTTGGAGCAGGGACTCATACGACAACGGTCAGCGGAAGTACCATCTCTTATGCTCAGGAAAAGCTCCCTATAAAAAACCTGCCGGTATTGAAGGTTTCGGGGGAAGAGGAAAAGGATTGGCAGGCACTTAGCGAAGTGATTGCCCAAAAGCTTCCTATTTATTATTCTGATGGCAAGATAGACCAGGTCGCAATCGCCCTGGAGGGAGAGTGCTTTTCTTCATTTGCCGATATAGGAAGATTGGCCAGGGCTATTATGGATGGAGCAAAAGAGCTGATAGAAAGCCAATATCCACTGATTGTAATCCTGGAAAAAGATATAGCAAAAGTTCTGGGTAATACCCTGGCAATGGAACTGGGAATGAAAAAAGAGATTATCTGTCTTGACAGCATTCATGTAAATGATGGTGATTATCTGGATATCGGGGAGCCACTTGCTCAAGGAAATGTGGTTCCCATCGTCACAAAAACCCTGATCTTTAACTCTTAGGAGAGTAAGAAAACGGGCTGTTTCATGAGATAATAATTTACAATTATTATAAAAAATAAAATTTAAGCGGAGGTTTGTTATGAAGTATGATGCATTAGGTATGATTGAAACAAAAGGTATGGTAGGTTCCATTGAGGCGGCTGATGCCATGGTAAAGGCTGCAAATGTAACATTAATCGGCAAGGAGCTGGTTGGCGGAGGTATTGTTACCGTGATGGTGAGAGGTGACGTGGGGGCTGTAAAGGCTGCTACAGATGCTGGTGCGGCTGCAGCGGAAAGAGTTGGAGAGCTTCTGTCCGTACATGTGATTCCAAGGCCACACGGAGAAGTAGAATCCATATTGCCAAAAAAAACTTCTAACGAGGGAAAATAGAAGTGTCTCATTCTTGAAAAGTAATACCATAGATGTTATGATGAAAATCAATCTATAGCAGTATAGGAGGTTTGATTTTGAAGTATAGTATAGTGTTGGCATTACAGGATGACAGCGATATTAAAAAAGCCAGAAGTATATTTGAGTCAGAAGGATATCAGGATATCATTCAAGTGCATAATACATTGGAACTGGTCCTATATTGCAGTGAAAATAAGGTGGATATTTTGGTAATAGACACAGACTTTCCCTTTATGGACTGCATTAGTACTTTAAGTTATCTGGCTGAGAAGAAACTGGTGAAAGTCATCATTGCGGTCGATGAGAACTGGGAAAAGGCGTGGTTAAAAAATAATCTGAATTGTGTGGACATTTTCGTAACAAAGCCATTGGAGTCCAGGAAGCTAATTCCCGGAATCTTGGTTAACTTCTCTCGGAAAGAAAAGCTGGAACAACTTGAAAAAGAATATGAGAATGCAGAAAGAGAATTCAGAGACCATAAAATCCTAGGGTATGCCGTCCATTTGCTGATGGATAAGATGAATTTGACGGAAGAAGAGGCCGAGAACTATCTGGTTGAGTATGCGAAAGCATATGACAAGGATTTGCAGGAGGTATCTGAGATCATATATTCCGTACTATGCATTAAAACCAGCAACGCAAAACAATAGAATAAAAAAGGTATCATGATTCGAAGTAGAACGTGATTTTTGAAGTAAGGAAACTCAAAGAGCCCCAGGCTTTTTTTGAGTTTCCTTTTTTACTGTTCAGACTTTTTGGGAAGTCATTTATTTGAAAGGATAATAAATATGAAGCTAAAAACATCACTTAATGGAAACGTATATCAGTTTAAAGATATAAAAGATGTGTTGGCCAAAGCAAATGAGCCAAAATCAGGAGATAGATTACAAAATATTGCAGCTAAAGACGAGACAGAGAGAATTGCAGCAAAAGTCGTAGTAGCGAACTTGACAATCGGTGATTTAGTTGAAAACCCAACAGTACCATATGAAAAAGATGAGGTTACCAGATTAAATATCGATGGTTTAAACAAGAGAACATACAATCGGATCAAAGACACTACCATTGGAGAATTCAGAGAACTATTGCTGGATCATAAGACCACAAATGAAGAAATCAAAAGACTCTCCAGAGGTATTACAGGTGAAGTTGCAGCCGCTGTAGCTAAGATCATGGGCTCCATGGATCTGGTTTACGCTGCCAGCAAGATCCACACGATTACAAGATGTAATACATCCATCGGTCATCCGGGAACGATATCTTACAGATGTCAGGCAAATAGTACCACTGACAATCCTGAGACCATATTGATGGGAGTTATGGAGGGGGTCAGCTTTGGGTGTGGTGATGCCTGCCTGGGAATTAATCCGGTGGAAGATAATATCGATAGTACAAAGAGAATCGCGGATAAAATACATGAATTTATCCTTAAAAATGAAGTCCCCACACAGATAAGCGTATTATCTCATATAACAACTCAGATGGAAGCCTTGAAAAAAGGAGCACCTCTCTCCATGGTATTCCAGTCCATTGCCGGAACCCAGTCTACAAATGATACCTTCGGTGTGGATCGAAAACTGATTGAAGAAGCATATCAGGTAGCCTATGAAAATGGTGTGAGCACCGGTCCGAACCTATTGTATTTTGAAACAGGACAAGGTTCAGAAGTATCTGTAAATTGCGACGAAGGGGTGGATGAAATGACCCTGGAGGCCAGAACCTACGGGTATGCAAGATACTTTAATCCCTTCATGGTCAATAATGTATCCGGATTTATTGGGCCGGAAACCATCTATGATGGAAAAGAGCTGATCAGAGCGAACCTGGAAGATCATTTCATGGGCAAGTTAATGGGTCTGCCTATGGGAATGGCTCCTTGTTTTACTAACCACACTCCGATTAGTATGGATGATCAGCAGATCGCAACCATGTTGCTTGCTCTTGCAGGAGCCAACTATTACATGGGAATACCTGCCGGAGATGATGTTATGCTTGCTTATCAGGATACAAGCTTCCATGATGATGCTGTGCTGCGTGAGATCACTAACAAGAAACCGGCACCGGAATTCCATGCCTGGATGATGAAAAAAGGACTTATGGACGAGCATGGTAAACTAACACCAATAGCTGGTGATGGATCAATTTTCTTATAAAGGAAGGTGTGTAAAATGACGGAAGAACAATTAAAATCATTGGTAAGTCAGATTTTGGAGAATATGAATGGAAATGATGCCGGAAAAGCGGCTGAAGCTTCCAAGAACGGGAAAACACCGGAATTCTTAAAGTCCCGGACAACTACGGACGATGGAATGATTGCGGATATCCGCGAGGAGGATTATACAAGTACATTAGAAGTTGACAATGCTGTTAATCCAGAAGAATTTTTGAGAATTAAGAAACAAACAGATGCGAGAATCGGAATCGGAAGATGCGGCCCGAGATATAAAACAAAAGCATATCTGAGAATCCTGGCAGACCATGCCGGAGCCTTGGATGCAGTGCAAAATGAGCCTCCTGAGCATTTGATAAAAGAGAATAATTTATTCCCTGTACAGACTATGTGCGAGAATAAGGATGTTTACATGACAAGACCAGATCTGGGAAGAGTATTTTCAGATGAAATGAAAGCAAAAATCAGAGAAAACTGTATTATGAATCCGGATGTACAGGTAATTGTATCTGAAGGACTTTCCAGCACTGCCATGGAACGTAATATCACAGACCTTCTTTCTTCACTTGAGCAGGGCTTTAAGGTGGAAGGGATTAAGTCTGGCACGCCAATCTATGTCAAATATTCAAGAGTGCCTGCGATGGATGTTATCACCGAGATCACAAAGCCTAAGGTTACTATCATTTTAATTGGTGAGCGCCCTGGACTTTCCACCTATGCATCCTTAAGTGCATATATGACCTATCAAGGTAAGGTGGGAATGTCGGAATCCGGAAGAAACGTGGTTTCCAATATCCATGAAAATGGTACGAACCCTGTAGAAGCAGGAGCTCATATCGCAGGCGTTGTGAGAAAGATGCTGGATCAAAAAGCATCTGGTACAGATTTAAAATTATTCTAAGATATGATTTATTCCCTCTAAAAAGTGTTTCAATAATATGTAATAATGCCTGCATTCCCGCAGATCTGAGGCTACATGGATCCGACGGAAGTGCAGGCATTATTTTTACTCTTTCATGCAGGCATGAAACCCATGCCCTTTTGATATCCTATAATAGGAAGGTAACTTTTGAATAGTCAAAAATAAATTGAGCTTACCTAAAATAAAATCTGGCTCAATAGGCCTTATATTTTTCCGGGAAATGATGTATATTAAGATAGAACAAACGCAAAAGAAAAGGAGACATAGAGTCATGGGAGGATTTTTTGGCGTTGCATCGAAAACCAGCTGTACGTTGGAACTGTTTTATGGTGTGGATTATCATTCGCATCTCGGTACTAGAAGAGGAGGAATGGCAGTTTATGGGCCGAATGGTTTCAACAGAGCCATACATAACATCGAAAACTCTCCATTCCGTACGAAATTTGATCGGGATCTGGAAGATTTAGAAGGAAATCTGGGAATCGGTTGTATTTCCGATTATGATCCGCAGCCATTGTTGGTGCAGTCCCATCTGGGCAGCTTTGCAATTACCACCGTTGGAAAAATCAACAATATGGACGAGTTGTTAAAGGCTGTATATGCCAATGGAAATACGCACTTTCAGGAGATGAGTGGCGGTCAGATCAATTGTACGGAATTGATTGCGGCTTTGATCTGTAAAAAAGATACGGTGGCAGAAGGAATCCGCTATGTACAAGATGTGGTGGATGGATCCATATCCGTTCTTATGATGACAAAGGACAAGTTGATAGCCGGCAGGGATAAGTTGGGGAGAACACCTCTTGTAATCGGTCAGAAAAAGGATGCTTACTGTGTTTCCTTTGAGGATTTTGCCTATATTAATCTGGGTTATTCGGATTACCGGGAACTGGGACCGGGAGAAATCGTGGAGATTACTCCGGAAGGCGTGGAGACATTGATGCCTCCGGGGGAAGAGATGAAAATCTGTTCCTTCCTCTGGGTATACTATGGTTATCCAACCTCTTCCTACGAAGGTGTTAACGTGGAGGAGATGCGGTATGAGTGCGGCAAGATGCTTGCACAAAGAGACAAAGGCCTTGTGGAACCGGATATCGTGGCCGGCGTTCCTGATTCGGGAATCGCCCATGCCATCGGATATGCCAATGAATCCAAGATTCCTTACGCACGTCCGTTTATCAAGTATACACCCACCTGGCCAAGATCCTTTATGCCTACCACACAAAGCCAGAGAAGCCTGATTGCCCGGATGAAGTTGATTCCTGTTAAATCTTTGATTGAACATAAAAAACTTCTGCTGATCGATGACTCCATAGTGAGAGGAACTCAGCTTAGGGAGACCACGGAATTTCTATATCAAAGCGGCGCAAAAGAGGTTCATGTGCGTCCAGCCTGCCCGCCATTGCTTTATGGCTGCAAATTCTTGAATTTCTCCCGGTCCAAATCGGATTTGGATCTGATCACAAGACAGTTGATTCAGGAGAGAGAAGGAGACAAGGCAGAAGAGGTGCTCTGCGAGTATGCAGACCCTACCAGCGAACGCTACGAATGGATGCTGGAGGAAATCAGAAAAAGACAGAATTTTACAAGTCTTCGTTATCATAGGCTTGATGATCTGGTGAAATCCATTGGATTACCTTCTTGTAAGCTCTGCACTTATTGTTTTGACGGCAAAGAATAATTTAAAATTTAAAAATAATAAAGTATATTTTGCACCGAGATGACGCAGACTAACCTTGTAACAATCTCAGGAGGTGCAAGATGGGAACTATATCAGAAAAAGAATTATCAGCATTAAATGATCTGCTGAATGACGAAGACTTGTTGATCAAAAAATTTCAGATGCTGGCTCAAAACAGTGATGATCCTGAAGTCAAAAACAAATTTAATGAAATTTCCAACAAACATCAGGAACATTTTAACAGACTGTATGCACAGTTAGGTTAGGGAGGGCAGGCATATGATGAAACAACAATTGTATTCGGAAAAAGAGATTCTGGGCGATGCCCTTACAGCAGAGAAGACAGCAACAAACAATTACAACACATTTGCCAATGAATGCGTTCATGACAATGTAAGACAGGAAATTTTACATTGTCTGGAGCAGGAGCATGAAATCCAGCAGGATGTTTTCCGCATGATGCATGACAAAGGGTATTACCCTACACCTGCTGCTCAGGAACAGAAAGTTCAGGAGGCAAAGCAGAAATTTTCACAGTGTGTGAAAAAAACTAATAGTAGCATGATGTAAGTTTAAGTCGGACAGGTTATCTTGTCTAAGACAAATATGACAGCCGGAATACTGAACTGGTGCACGGAGGTTTATACTTAAGTGCGCCTTTGATATGGGTATGGATTACCTGTATCAATCAGTAGTTCGACTGTCATTTTTTTCTGAGAACGTCTATTATGAGACTTATATATTGACTTTGCCCTTAGGGCAAGGTGTAAGGTAAAGGCAGGTGTTATAGGATCCGCTGAAAGGAGAAGAATCTATGTTATCGATTGGAGAGTTTTCAAATATATGTAAAGTGTCTGCAAAGACGCTGCGTTATTATGCTGAAATAGGGCTGATTCTGCCTGATGAAATCAACCCGGAAAATGGCTATCGGTATTATTCTATCGAACAATTAGAAACGATGTTATTTATCAACCGCCTAAAATCATACAATTTTTCTTTAGAGGAAATTAAGGCAATACTTGAATCAGAAGAATCACAGGACGATAAACTTTACTTGGAACTTACCAGAAAGAAAAAGGAAATTGAGAAGCAGGTACAGGAATATGAAAAAACTTTAGGCCAATTAGATGATGATATATCAAATTTGAAACAAGGTAAATCAATTATGTCATATCTGGAAAGTATTGATGTTCAACTTGTAGAAGTGCCGATGATGTATCTTCTATCCATTCGAAAGATGGTTTATGAATGCGAATTTGTTGAAGCATATGGTAATTGCTATAGTAAATTATTCAGGAGAATTGCGGATGACAAATTAACCATACTTGCTCCGCCGATGGTACTTTTTCACAGTGCAGAATTTAGTCATTTGGGTTTAGATACTGAATTTGCTGTTCCGGTAAAAGAGTATGTCACAGGTACAAGGGACTTTCACCCAGGATTATGCTTAAAAACAATTCTATATGGCTCTTATTCGAGTCTCCCTTCCGTATATGCGAAACAACGTGAATGGGCAGAAAAAGAAGGCTATGAAAGTAATAACGCTCTTTTTGAAGTATATGTAACTGACCCCTCTCAAGTATCAAATGAAAGTGAGATTATAACTGAAATTTATTATCCCGTTAAAAAGAAAAGATAGCCCTAAAATGAATATGAGCAAGATTGACAAGAGAAAGATTAATAGATATCGCCCTAAAGGAGAGAGACATATGAATCAAGAAAAAGTGACAGAGTTGGAAGCGAAAATAAACCGTGATTATAGCAATATTGCGGGTGTGGTAGTGCAAAAAGACGGTGAAATGCTATATGAAAACTACTTTAATGAATGCACACCCACCAGTCGAATACATGTTTATTCAGTGACAAAGAGTATTATTTCCATATTGATTGGGATTGCCTTGGACAAAGGGTACATCAAAAGTATCGATCAGAAAGTATTGGAGTTTTTCCCGGATTATAGAACTAAAAAAAGAGAAAAAACAATACAGGATGTTACACTTAAGAATTTGCTTACAATGACAGCCCCGTATAAATATAAAATTCCACCCTACATAAAGTATTTCACGAGTGATGACGGTGTGAAATTTACGCTTGATTTATTAGGGGGCAGAGGGCGGATAGGGGAATTTAGATATACTCCCCTTATAGGGCCAGATGTTTTATCGGGCATTCTTGTAAAAGCAACCGGGCAATCTGTATTTGATTTTGCAACAGAAAATTTATTCTCACCACTGGGAATTACTGTTGAGAAAACCGTGGTTTTTCATAGTAAGGAGGAACAACTTGCATTTAATGAGTCGAAAGATATCAGCGGATGGGTTGCAGACCAGGTAGGAATAAATACAGGAGGATGGGGCCTTACTCTCTCCCCTGGGGACATGGCAAAATTAGGTCAATTATACCTGGATGGGGGAATGTGGAAGGGAGAACAAATTGTATCGAAAAGCTGGATAGACGAGAGCACAAAGGAACATAGCCGATGGAAAAAACTCAATCTGCCATATGGATATTTGTGGTGGATTAGCGATGATAAAGAAGAGTACGGCTATGCAGCCATGGGGGATGGCGGCAATATTATATATGTCAATGCAAAGAAGAAAATGGTAGTTTCCATCGCTTCTCTTTTTAGACCCAATGTCAAGGATCGAATAGAGTTTATAAAGGAGTATATTGAACCAATATTTGAGAATTGTAAGTAGTATAGAATTAGATTGACAAAAAAAATTATAATTGTTATAGTTTTAATTAATATGAGATAATGAAAGGTTAAATTATCTCATGATATCGGATATGCACTTCTGAATGATCAGAGGTGCATTTTTGAAGTAATGTACATAGGAAGAGGGGGATTATGGAGCTTGCGATAAGTAGTTTTTTGATTGTTTGTCCGCTGGTGTTTCTGGCGGGGTTTGTGGATGCCGTTGGCGGCGGGGGAGGACTGATTTCTCTTCCGGCATACCTGTTGGCGGGGATTCCGGTTCATCATGCCATCGCTACCAATAAGCTGTCATCTTGTATTGGGACGGCGATTTCCACGATTCGTTATTGTTGGAAGAGGAAGCTGGACTGGGTTCTGGCGGCGGGTTCAATTGGATTGGCTTTGGCTGGATCAGCGGTGGGTGCCCATCTGTCCCTGTTGGTGGAAGAACGGATATTAAAATTGCTGCTGATGATTGTACTTCCGGTGGTGGCATTTTATGTATTGCGGACAAAAAATCTGGAAGGGAACCAGAAACCGCCGCTGAGCAGAAGAGGGACGATTACCATCGCATGGATCGCTGCGTTTATGATTGGGTGTTACGATGGTTTCTATGGTCCGGGTACGGGTACATTCCTGCTCCTGGTCTTTACCGGAGCTGCGAGAATGGATATGATGACGGCGGCAGCCAATACAAAACTAGTGAATTTCTCTTCTAACCTGGCGGCTATGGTGGTGTTTCTGCTCAATGGAAAGACCTACATCGGATTGGGATTGATTTCCGCTGTATTTTGTGTGGCTGGGCATTATATAGGGGCGGAGATGATGTTGAAAAATGGGACTAAGATAGTAAAACCGATTATTATATTGGTTCTGGTGCTGCTCTTTTTGAAACTTATTATTGATAGATAAAATATAGATATTGTTGACAAGTTATAAGACTCCAGACCTTATGTGAAAACAGAAGGGATAGGGTCTTTCTTTTTGCACCTAAAATAATTCAAATTCTCATTTGGTTCTTGAAACTTTTGAATGATGCCCTTATACTTATGTTAGATACGTTTGAGAGTGAGATACAGAAGGAGAAGTAATGATTTTAACGGAAGAGAAAACATATTCCATGAGTCTGATGCTGGAAGATAACAGTACTTCCGGTCTAAATAAAAGATCTTATGAATTGGAGTTTACCAACCACGAATTAATCCATGCAGTATTTACCTGCGGCATGCCTATTCAGAGGCTGACCCCAGCCTATCCTGGGAAGCGGCGGATGGAGTTTGCCAATAAAGTTGCCATGTTGGAAACTGCTCTGGAGGCAGAAGGAGACCGACTGAGGAAATTACATGATCTGGATTATCTGGATGCTGGTGAAAAAAGTATGATATCCTATTATATAGGAATGGTATTTACAAAACTAATCAGTGAGAAGCTCTTTCATCTGGATTATCTGACCCATATTAATTTGATTCCCCATCCGGAAAAAGAGGGGTATATCGATGTTTGTGGAATGCGACGATCTGATTTAATCGGCTATCAGCGGAAGAACAAATCCTATAGTCTCTGGGGAGCCAAGGGCAGGAGCGAGAATAGTCCCCGTGCTTTGGAGAATGGCTGCGTGCTGGCAAAGAGTGTGAAGACAATCTGTGAGCAGATCCCTCAGACCAGAGCCGTTTGTATGACTTATTACGATAATAGTTATCTGACCGCTTATATAAAATTCCCGAAGGGTGAGGGGGATATTACCATAGACTTTGACAGGAAAGAGTATTACAAGGCTTACTACCGCCCCATGATGGAGTTCTTTCGGGAGTCATCGGATCAGATGATATTGTCTGAGGGTGGGTTTCGGGAAGTGAAGATGTTTTTGCCATACTTTATGGAAGGCGCACCTCAGGATCTGCACAGGGTAATTAGTGTTGGGATTCCTGATGCCATTTTCCAGGAGTTATTAGACGAGCAGTATGACCATGTGAGTGAGCAGGAACCAGAGTACGGTGAAGTGGCAGAATCAATCTATCTTGGACAAGATTACATAGCTATCAGTTGAATTTAAAGTTCATCTTTATAGAGAATTATAAATATCCTGGGTGATTCCAGGAATATAATTCTTTATAAAAGATGGACTTTTTTCGGTTTTAAAATTGGAAAGGCAGGTATCAGGATGAAAAATAGGATCAAAGTGATGGCTGGTGGCATGGATGCCTTATTACCGCTGGATGTAATCAATGGATTTAAGGTACGGCCTGGGCTTTGTGATGTAAATGGAGCCACAGCCTTGCCAAATGGTGTGAATTTTACGATTCATTCTCATCAGGCGACTGGGGTCACCCTACTGCTTTATAAAATAGGTGAAAAGGAACCATACGCCAGACTTCCATTTCCAGACAACTATAAGATAGGTAAGGTCTATTCCATGTTTGTCTTTGAGCTGAATATCCGCAAATTTGAATACGCCTATTCGGTGGATGGACCCTTTGATCCTTCCAGAGGGTTGATATTTGATAAAACCAAGCCGCTGTTAGACCCTTATGCAAGGGCGGTCAGCGGACAAAGCGTCTGGGGAGAGCATCTAGGGGCCAACGACGCCTATCACGCCAACGTGGTTAAGAATAACTTCGATTGGGGGGACAGTATCCAGCCTCTGCTGCCGATGGAAGATCTGATTATCTATGAACTTCACGTCAGGGGATTTACAAAGCATCATTCATCGGGAGTCGCCCATCCGGGCACATTTGCGGGTTTGATGGAGAAAATTCCCTATATCAAATCCCTGGGGGTTACGGCGGTGGAGCTGATGCCCATCTTTGAGTTTGATGAGATGTCCGGCATCCGTGTGGAGGATGGAAGAGAACTGTTGGATTACTGGGGATATAATACGGTCAGTTTCTTCGCTCCAAACACTAGTTATACAGCGGAGACAGAGCGCAATGAGTAAGGCAGGGAACTGAAAAAGCTAATTAAGCAGTTTCATGACAACGGAATCGAGGTGATCCTGGATGTGGTATTTAATCATACTGCAGAGGGTAATGAAAAGGGACCCTTCTTTTCCTTCAAGGGATTTGACAACAATATCTACTATATGCTCACACCTGAGGGCTTTTATTACAATTTCAGCGGATGCGGCAATACGCTGAACTGTAATCACCCGATTGTCCAGCAGTTAATACTGGAATCTCTTCGCTATTGGGTGACCTCCTATCGGATTGATGGTTTTCGTTTTGATCTGGCCAGTATTCTGGGAAGAAATGAGGATGGTTCTCCTATGAATAATCCCCCGCTGCTGAAAAATCTGGCCTTTGATTCCGTGCTTGGCAATGTGAAGCTGATTGCGGAGGCCTGGGATGCAGGAGGGATGTATCAGGTTGGACAGTTTCCGGCCTGGAACCGGTGGGCGGAGTGGAATGGCAAATACCGGGACGATCTGAGAAGCTTTTTAAAAGGCGGTTTTTATGCAGCCCCTGACGCGGCCAAGAGAATTACCGGTTCGCCAGACTTATATACCGGACAATATAGAGGATACAATTCCTCAGTGAACTTCCTGACCTGCCACGATGGGTTTACCTTGTATGATCTCTATTCTTATAATAGGAAGCATAATGAGGAAAACGGCTGGAATAACACGGACGGAAGCGATGACAACAGAAGCTGGAACTGCGGTGCTGAGGGGGATACCAAGGACCCAGAGGTGATAAAGCTGCGGCTGCGGTTGATTATGAATGCTTGTGCGGTCCTTATGTGCAGCAGGGGTACCCCCATGTTTCTGGCGGGAGATGAATTCTGCAATACCCAATTTGGCAATAATAACAGTTACTGCCAGGACAATGAAATATCCTGGCTGGATTGGTCTTTGCTGGAGAAAAATCAGGAGATTTTCCAGTTCTTTCAATATATGATTGCTTTTCGAAAAAAGCATGTGTGTATTCAGGGCGGCACTCTTCCGGGCAGAATAGGGCTGCCAACTATCAGTATTCATACCCACACACCCTGGGATTCCAACATCAATGAGAAATCTTCTGTCATCTGTGTTCTTTATGCCAGCCAGACCAAAGACGGTAACGGTGAGGATGTGGTCTATCTGGCCACAAACATGCATTGGGAGGAGCGAAAGATCCGGCTTCCCCTGCTTCCCAAAGGCTGGAATTGGCACCTCTCTGTGAATACCGGAGCCGATACCCCATCCAACTGTTATGGAGAGGAGCTGCAGAATCAACCTAGTCAGCTGGAAAGTTTTACCCTTGGCCCCCGTTCCGTCGCTGTCCTGACGGGGCAAAGAGATGGCAGTGTTTAGAGATCGTAAATCTAACCTTGAAACTTTGTCCGTATACCTTTATACTGAAAGATAGACCAAAAGAGAAAGAATTTGGAGAGAAAAAATATATGAATATTACGGATGGTATGAATCCACAGCAGAGAGAAGCGGTGGAATATACGGAGGGCCCCCTCCTGATTCTGGCGGGCGCAGGTTCTGGAAAAACCAGAGTTTTGACACACAGGATTGCTTATTTAATTGAAGAAAAGGGTGTGCAGCCTTACAATATCATGGCTATCACATTTACGAATAAGGCGGCTCAGGAGATGCGGGAGAGAGTGGACCAGATTGTGGAATTTGGTTCGGAGAGTATTTGGGTCAGCACATTTCATTCCAGCTGTGTGCGCATCTTAAGAAGATTTATTGACAAGATTGGTTATGAGAATAACTTCACGATTTATGACACCGATGATCAGAAAACCCTGATGAAAAGTGTAATTAAAAAACTGCAGCTGGATCCTAAGGTATATAAGGAACGGGCACTGATGTCCGCAATTTCTTCCGCGAAGAATGAGATGATTTCGCCGGAACAGTTTGAAAAGGATGCCGGACTTGAGTGGAATAAGAAGCGGATTGCTCAGGTATATCATGAGTATCAGGCGGAGCTTAAGAAGAATAACGCTTTGGACTTTGATGATCTGCTGGTTAAGGCGGTGGAACTTTTTCAAAAGCGTCCCGATGTACTGGAGTATTATCAGGACAAATTCCTCTATCTGATGGTGGATGAGTATCAGGATACCAATACGGTTCAGTTCAAGTTTATTAGTCTGTTAGCTGCTAAAAACCGGAACCTCTGCGTGGTGGGTGATGATGACCAGTCCATCTATAAGTTTCGTGGAGCCAATATAGGAAATATCCTGGGATTTGAGAAGATTTTTCCCGATGCTAAAGTGATTAAATTGGAGCAAAATTATCGTTCCACACAAAATATCCTGAATGCGGCCAATGAGGTGATTTCCAACAACGAAGGCAGGAAGGTGAAACGTCTGTGGACCGAGAACGAAGAAGGGGACAAAATTGACTTCCGTCAGTTCCAAAATGGGTTCGAAGAGGCTGAATTCGTGGCAGGTGAGATCAGTAAGATGGTACGAAACGGCCAGTGCCGTTACGGAGATACGGCGGTGCTTTACCGGACCAATGCCCAGTCTCGTCTCTTTGAGGAGAAGTTTTTGCTGGCGAATATTCCTTATAAGATTGTGGGTGGCGTAAACTTCTATGCCAGAAAGGAAATCAAAGATCTTCTGGCATATCTGAAAACCATTGATAATGCTTTGGATGACATTGCGGTACAGAGAATCATCAATGTCCCCAAAAGAGGAATTGGAGCTACCAGCATCGGCAGGGTGATGGAACATGCCACTGAGCAGGAAATTAATTTCTATGATGCCTTGCTGGAAGTGACTTACATACCGGGAATGGGAAGAGGCGTATCCAAAATTGAGTCATTTACCAACTTTATTCAAAGACTGCGGACGGAAGCGGAATATTACTCCGTGAAAGAATTATTGGACCGCATCATAGAAGAGACTGGATATGTGAGGGAGCTTGAGGCCGAGGATACCGATGAGGCCAGAGCCCGGATTGAGAATATCGATGAATTCATATCCAAGGTTGTAACCTATGAAGAAGAGGCAGATGAGCCATCTTTAAGTGGATTTCTTCAGGAAGTAGCCTTGGTGGCTGATATCGATTCCGTGGAATCGGAAAGTGATTATGTGCTGCTGATGACACTACATAGTGCCAAGGGATTGGAATTCCCTTATGTCTATCTGGCGGGAATGGAGGATGGAATCTTCCCAAGCTATATGACGATTACCGGGGATGATCCCGAGGAGCTGGAGGAAGAGCGGAGGTTGTGTTATGTGGGAATCACCCGCGCGAAGCAACATCTGACCATGACCTCAGCCCAGCAGAGGATGATACGTGGAGAAACTCAATATAATAAGGTATCCCGTTTTGTACGTGAGGTTCCAAGGGAGCTGGTAGATCTGGAAAGAGGCGGTTTGGACAGCGGCAGAGCAAAAGAGCGCATGGGGGACAGCATTGGCAGTCAATTTGGAGGTGCTTTTGGGAAAAAAACTTCATTGGGTTCATTCAAGCCACGTCAGTTTACTGTGAAGAAGGCTGAAGCTTTGGACTACAGTGTAGGTGACACGGTGCGCCACATCAAATTTGGTGCCGGAGAGGTTGTGGATATTGTGGATGGTGGCAAGGATTACGAAGTAACTGTGAATTTTGACCATGCGGGCGTAAAAAAGATGTTTGCTTCATTTGCAAAATTAAAGAAGATGTAACGGGAGGTGTGATTATGTATCATATAATCGTCAATCCCACATCCCGTTCCGAACGTGGTCTGGATGTCTGGATTCAGGTGAAGAAAAAATTGTTGTATAAGCATGTGAAATTTCAGCCTTATATTACGAAGTATCCGGGACATGCCAAAGAGATAGCTTGGAAGTTGACGGGAGAGACGTGGGATACTCAGGATGTTCTGGTGATTATAGGCGGGGATGGAACACTTAACGAAGTGGTCAACGGAATCCAACGTCTGTCCGATGTGACCTTGGGGTATATTCCCACAGGGTCCGGCAATGATTTTGCCAGAGGACTTGGGACTTCCACGAATCCGGATGAATGTCTGAATCGTATTTTGAATCCGAAGCGGGTGCGGGAGATTGATATCGGCAGAAACTTCATAGATGGCAAAGCTCGCCGCTTTACCATCAGTTCAGGTATAGGTTATGATGCAGGCATCTGTCATGAAGCATCTTATTCCAGGATTAAGGATATATTAAATCGGCTGAGGCTAGGTAAATTGACTTATATCTGTATTGCCTTACGACAGTTGGCGACTTTCTCGCCTTGTACAATCGAAGTACTGCCGGAGAACGGGCAAAGGATGCGGTTTAAAAAAGCATTCTTCGCTGTGGCCATGAATCTTCCATACGAGGGAGGGGGATGCAAATTCACGCCGGAAGCGACTGCGGATGACGGGCTTTTAGATGTGATGATTGTCTCAGGAATCTCCAAGTTGAAAGTGCTTATGATATTTCCCCTGGCCATAAAAGGATATCATACGCATCTAAAAGAAGTACATATGATAAAATGCCGGTCAATAACCATACATACTGATAAAGGGATGCCGGTACATCTGGATGGAGAATCCGGAGGGTATCAGAAGCGGATGGAAGTATCATTGGAAAAACAAAAGCTAAAATTATTAACTTGAGATTCTAAAATATAAAATTGGCAATATAATATAGCAGACATGCTTTCTTAAGAAACAATTAAATGGATTGACTTATGATCTCCCTGTGTTATACTACATGCAACAGAAAAAATTACCTTTTGACTTGAAGAGGCGGTGAGCGTTTGGAGAAATTTTTACGGCGAAAACATGTATGGATTGTGCTTGTATATGGCATCTTTTATATGCTGTGTTTCAGTTACTTAGAAAAGAAAATAACACGTGGTTACCACGTGATACATATGGATGTGGATGATTTGATCCCATTTTGTGAGGTCTTTATTATACCGTACACCTTATGGTTTTTCTATCTGGCTGCGGTAATGATTTTCTTTTCCTTTTTCAATAAAGATGTTAAGGAGTTTTATCAGATCATATTCAGTCTGGGAATTGGGATGACCCTGTTTTTAGTGGTATCCTGGCTGTATCCCAACGGACAGAATCTGCGGCCCATGGTATTTACAAGAGATAATATATTTATTGATATGGTGCGCCATCTGTATTCCATTGATACTCCTACGAACATCCTGCCCAGCATCCATGTGTATAATTCCGTAGCAGCCTATATAGCAATTGACCGATGTAAGGCGCTGCGCAAATACCAGGGGGTCCGTAAGGGGGCTTTGGTATTGACCGTATTAATTGTATTATCCACGATGTTCCTAAAGCAGCATTCCGCGTTTGATGTGCTGTTCGCTCTGCTCTTGAATGCTGTGGTCTATTCCGTTATGTATCAGACCAGGGAACAGGTACAGGTCAACAGAAGAAGAATCAGAAGGAAACTTTTGGAACATTAATCTGATATGATACCAGGGTCAAAAGGTCATGCGTTTCATGCTTGCATGAAAAAGCATGAGTTTGGGACCCGCAAAACATGAGAAAGTAGCCCGAAT
>DVNN01000124.1 GCA_018714325.1 Candidatus Pelethocola excrementipullorum | reverse complement strand
GCAGCCACCAGAACCTGCACCCGTCATACAAGAGCCTAATACACCTAGAAAGTTTCAAGCATATTATTCTTCCATACACTCCATGCTAAGATACCAATCCATTCCTTCTTCTTTTTTGAAATTGCAAAGTCAACA
This sequence comes from Candidatus Pelethocola excrementipullorum, assembly GCA_018714325.1. Lineage (GTDB taxonomy): Bacteria > Bacillota > Clostridia > Lachnospirales > Lachnospiraceae > Novisyntrophococcus > Novisyntrophococcus excrementipullorum. The sequence goes on along the minus strand of DVNN01000124.1, from coordinate 4,822 downwards.
ACCTGAAAGCCTCATGTCTATTTGGCAATAGCAACAGCCAGTGAAAGCCTAGGGGCATATAGCGTTGGGTGGGGCATTTGCAGGAGTTCTAAATATCTTAGGTTCGGGGGATTTTGCGTTGATAAACAATACAACACTGTCTGAGCGCAGCGAGCTTGTTGTATTGTTTATCGTTCTTAGCAAAATCCTCCGAGCCTTAGATATTCTTGAACCCCGAAACCGCCCCACCCAACGCTATATGCCCCTAGGCTTCCACGTCCGTCCTACACCAAAAAAAAGAAGCCCTCACTTAAGTGAAGACTCCATGATGATATGCTTACGCACGCTCGACTTTTCCGGATTTCAAACAAGAAGTACAAACGTACATTTTCTGCGGAACACCGTTAACTTTAACTTTAACAGATTTAACGTTGGATTTCCACATCTTGTTTGATCTTCTATGTGAATGACTTACATTATTACCGAAATGAGCACCTTTTTCACAAACAGCACACTTAGCCATGGCTCGCACCTCCTTGCTCCTTCAAATTAGTCTAATATTGAATTCAGACTCACAACACAAGTTATTTTAACAGAAAATGTATGCTATTGCAAGCAGAAAAAACACATTTTGGAAGGTTTTTTCATTTTCTTATTTCATTTTTGGATAAAATCGGTTATACTTATAACAAATCTATTAGGAATTGGAGGTATCATAAGACATGAAAGGTCGTATGAATACAGGATTGGGCGAAGTTGTGATTAATCCGGATGTCATTGCTACCTATGCTGGAAGTGTCGCAGTTGAGTGCTTCGGTATTGTAGGTATGGCCGCTGTTAACATGAAAGACGGGTTAGTCAAACTTTTAAAAAGAGATAGTTTAAAACATGGAATTAACGTTGCCATAGAAGACAATAAGATTTCTCTGGAATTCCACGTAATCGTTGCGTATGGAGTCAGCATTTCGGCTGTAACAGATAATCTGATTAGCAATGTAAAATATAAAGTCGAAGAGTTTACTGGCATGGATATAGAATACATCCGCATTTTAGTGGAAGGCGTCCGCGTCATTGACTGATTTAGAGGAGGAACTTTTAGTGTCTACAAATAAGATTAATGCCGAATTACTCGCAAAGATGTTTTTGGCAGGTGCAAAGAATCTTGAAGTAAAAAAAGAGTGGATTAATGAGTTGAATGTGTTCCCTGTTCCGGATGGTGATACGGGAACCAATATGACTATGACAATTATGTCTGCGGTAAGAGAAGTGAATAGCCTGGAGAGTATGAATATGCAAGATCTGGCCAAGGCGATTTCTTCCGGATCCCTGCGTGGGGCCAGAGGAAATTCAGGTGTAATCCTGTCACAGCTTCTTCGCGGATTTACAAAGGAAGTCAGGGAGCATGAAGATGCTGATATTTTCACCCTGGCATCAGCCATGGAAAGGGCTGTTGATACCGCATATAAAGCAGTTATGAAACCAAAAGAAGGAACAATCCTTACGGTAGCTAAGGGAGCGGCCATGAAGGCTCGTGAACTGGCAGACGAAGCGGATGGAACTGAAAATCTACAGACATTTCTGGAAGATGTGATCTCACATGCGGAATATGTGCTTTCACAAACACCGGAGATGCTTCCGGTATTGAAAGAAGCAGGTGTTGTGGACTCCGGCGGACAGGGTCTTGTGACCGTGATGCAGGGAGCTTATGACGCTTACATGGGTAAGGAGATTGACTTGACCTTTGAAGCGCCCCAAAGCGGCAGCGGCATCATCAAAGTCTCAAAAGAGACGGAAGAAGAGATTAAGTTTGGATATTGTACCGAATTTATCATTGTGCTGGATAAGCAGATGCCTGAGAGAGAGGAATTGGCTTTCAAAGAATTCCTGACATCCATAGGTGATTCCATTGTTCTGGTAGCAGACGATGAAATCGTAAAGGTTCATGTACATACCAATGAACCTGGTGTGGCAATTACAAAAGCCTTAACCTATGGATCGCTGACCAAGATGAAGATTGATAACATGCGGGAAGAGCATCAGGAACGTATTTTTAAGAATGCAGAAAAACTGGCTGCTGAGCAAAAGCAAATGAATAAAGCCAAAGAACCTCAGAAGGAAGTGGGCTTCATCGCCGTTTCCATAGGAGAAGGCTTTGGAGAGATCTTCCGGGGATTGGGAGTGGACTATCTGATTGAGGGCGGACAGACCATGAATCCAAGTACGGAAGACATGCTCAATGCCATTGATCAGGTTAACGCAAAAAATATATTCATTTACCCAAATAATAAAAATATTATCCTGGCCGCCAATCAGGCACAGGCGCTTTGTGAAGAGAAGAATATCATCGTTATCCCTACGAAGACAGTACCACAGGGGATTACGGCGATTATCAATTACGTACCAGATAAGTCCGTGAAAGAGAATGCGGATGAGATGACAGAGATCATAAAGACCGTTAAGACCGGACAGGTGACTTATGCGGTTCGTGACACTCGTATTGATGATAAGGAGATTCATCAGGGTGATATCATGGCAATCGGTGATCAGGGCATGCTTTCTGTGGGAAAAGACGTGATTGCGGTCTCTAGGGACTGCATTGGTGCCATGATGGATGATGATGCAGAGCTAATCAGCATCTACTATGGAGAGGACTTCTCCGAAGAGGATGCTGGAATTGTGGCACAGTGGGCGGAGGAAACTTATCCCGATTGTGATGTGGAGGTAAACGCAGGCGGACAGCCGATTTATTATTGTATCGTATCCGTGGAATAAAGTATGATGAAAACAGAAGATTCTATTCGTAGTTTAAAAGGAATCGGAGATAAAACTGAGAAGTTATTTGCAAAGGTTGGTGTGGCTAGTCTGCAGCAACTTTTGCATTATTATCCGAGAGATTATGATGCTTATGGGGAGCCGGCCACGGTTAGAGACCTAAAGCTCAAACAAAAGCAAGCCATCCGGGCTACGTTGATGAAGGCCCCGGAAGTCAGAGGCTTTCGGAACAAGGCGGTTATCACCGTGGTTTTGGTGGATGGAAACAGTAGATTGCAGCTCACTTGGTTTAATATGCCATTTCTTCGCAATACTCTGAAAAGAGGAGGAACTTATGTGTTCCGGGGAATGGTTCAGGAGAAAAAGGGAAGGGTTGTGATGGAGCAGCCGGAAATCTTCTCCGATGCCGCCTATGAAAGTGTGCGGGGGCAGCTGATGCCGATTTACGGGCTAACAGCTGGACTTAACAATAAGACCGTGTCCAAGGCGGTTCGCCAGTTACTGGATGAGAAGATACTGGAGCAGGAATACCTTCCTGAAGATGTACGCAGCCGTTATCACCTGTCGGAGATTAACTTTGCCATCAGGCAGATTCATTTTCCCGAAAATCAGGAAAGCCTGATAGAGGCCAGGAAAAGGCTGGTTTTCGACGAGTTCTTCTTCTTTCTTTTGGTTATTGCCAGGATGAAGGAGACGAAGGAAAGCCGTCTCAGCGAGTGGAGGATGAAGGCTGTTTGGAAGACCGAAGAGGTGATAGAAAGCCTTCCTTACCGCCTTACCAATGCTCAGATGAGGGTCTGGAATGAGATGGAGGCCGATATGAAAGGCCATATCAGGATGTCCAGACTGGTTCAGGGTGATGTGGGTAGTGGTAAGACAATTCTGGCCTTCCTGGGTATGATTATGACCGCGGAGAATGGTTTCCAGAGCGCCCTTATGGTTCCTACGGAAGTTCTGGCCAGACAACATTATGAAGCCATGACCGAATTACTGGAAAAGAATGGACTTACGGAATATGCCCCGGTGCTTCTTACGGGGTCCAATACGGCCAAAGAAAAGCGTGAGATCTATGGGCGTATTGCGGCTGGCGAAACCAGGATGGTCATAGGTACCCATGCGTTAATACAGGAGAAAGTAGAGTACCAGAATCTGGCACTGGTGATTACCGATGAGCAGCACCGATTTGGTGTTAAGCAAAGGGAAGCCCTCTCCCAGAAGGGACCTTCGCCTCATGTACTGGTCATGAGCGCCACGCCTATACCAAGAACTCTGGCGATCATGTTGTATGGGGATTTAGATATCTCCATAGTGGACGAGCTTCCGGCCGAGCGTCTGCCGATTAAGAATTGCGTGGTGGATACCGGATACCGAAAGACGGCCTATCAATTTATGAGGCGGGAAGTAACAGAGGGCCGGCAGGTCTATATCATCTGTCCTATGGTAGAGGCAAGTGAAGAGCTGGATGCGGAGAATGTGACAGATTATACCGAGCAGATGAAGATGGAATTCGGCGATGAGATACAGGTGGATATGCTTCATGGGCAGATGAAACCCAAGGAGAAGAATGAGATCATGGAGCGGTTTGCATCGGGAGAGATTCAGATTCTCGTCTCAACCACCGTGGTGGAAGTAGGCGTGAATGTACCCAATGCTACGGTTATGATGGTGGAGAATGCGGAGCGGTTTGGACTGGCTCAGCTTCATCAGCTCAGGGGACGTGTAGGCCGTGGAGAACATCAGTCTTACTGTATTTTTATGCATGGGGACGGCAGCGGTGATACCAGCAAGCGGCTGGAAGTATTAAACAAATCCAATGACGGCTTTTATATCGCGGAAGAAGATCTGAAACTGCGTGGTCCCGGAGACTTATTCGGCATCCGGCAGAGCGGTTTAATGGACTTTAGACTGGCCGATATTTATCAGGATGCTTCTGTCTTGCGGGAGGCAAATCAGGCGGTACAGGAGATTCTGGCGGCCGATGAATGGCTGGATTGGCCGGAGCATGAGCGTATCAAACAGTCTTTGGAGTATTATTTACAAAAAGAAATGGTTGAAATTTCTATATAATTTT
>DVNN01000123.1 GCA_018714325.1 Candidatus Pelethocola excrementipullorum | reverse complement strand
TTTTTGGCATCACTGAATACCGGTTTCCCAAGCTCCTCTATGGTGCTGGTAACATCCAGAATATCGTCTTGTATCTGGAATGCAAGCCCTATCTTTCTTCCTATCTGCTCTATACAGGCTACTTCCCCCTTGGAAGCGCCTGCCAAAGTGGCACCTATCATGAGAGATACCTCCACAAGAGCTGCCGTTTTATTCAAATAGATATAATCAAGCATCTCTTTTTCTACTTGAAAAATCTCATTTTTTTCATTTGTCACATCCACACTCTGGCCACCCAGCATTCCCTGGATACCAGTTTTTCGTGCCAGTAAGACCAGTGCTTCAGCAGTTTTCAACTTGTCATCGGGATAAGAAAAAGCACCTAAAGCCGTCTCATAGGCCAGATTCAGCAGTGCGTCTCCGCTTAAGACCCCTAAGGCCTCCCCATAAACCGCATGGGTTGTCTTCTTTCCTCTTCGATATAAATCTCCGTCTATTGCCGGAAGATCATCATGAATCAATGATTGCGTGTGGATCATCTCAATGGCAGCCATGAATGGCTCTATCACCGCATGAGATCCTCCTGTCATTTTGTAGCTTTCAAACATCAAAAGGGGGCGGATTCTCTTTCCGCCTGCTTTCATGCTGTAATTTACAGCTTCTATCAATACTTTGGCAAAGCCTTCTTCCTTTGGCAGAAACCGTAGGACGATAGCTTCGGTCATCTCTGTTTTTTGATTTAATTCTTCTTTAAAATTCACTGAGCTCACCATTCTTATTCATCTGAAGCATCTTTTTCTCAACAGTATCAATCTTGCTATTACATTCCTTTAATAATTCCATGCCTTTTTTATATACCTGAAAAGACTCTTCCAGACTAATGTCCGGACTTTCCAGCTGATCTACCATCTTATCTAATTCTACAAAAGACTCCTCCAGAGTCAATGCTTTCTTTTCCGCCATAATATCATCCCCTATCTACGCGTTTCACTCCGTCACTCCACCTGTTGGAAATGGCTCTGAGACCGATTCCCGATTAAGAGGTGTGATGCTCTCTATTCTGGCTCCCAGTTCACCGTCGCTGACCTGGATCTTCACTTGATCTCCGATTTCAGCCTGACTGATCTTTGTCACCGCGGCTCCGGAACCATCCTCCACATAAGAAAATCCCTGGCACAGCTTATCCAGCGGGGATAGCCCCTTCATCTGACGGATATACATCTGAAGCCGGTACTTTCTGTCTGTAAGCACTCGATCCATCCGGTGATTCAGTTTATCATCCAGCTCCAGAAGCCGCTGTCTTTTCTCCAGAATCTGATTCTTGGGACTCAGGTAAATCCACCTGCCCTGATAGCCTTCCATCTTTCTTTTATACAGCAAGATACGATTCTGCATGGAATACTGTATCCGCTTCCTGTAATCCTCCATCTGACTGAGGATGCCGCGGATATCGGAAACTGCCAACTCCGCTGCAGCAGAAGGCGTAGGTGCCCGTAGATCGGCAACAAAATCTGCTATCGTGGTATCTGTTTCATGGCCCACCGCCGAGATAATGGGAGTATTACACTGAAAGATTGCCCTTGCAACCACTTCTTCGTTGAACGCCCACAGATCCTCGATGGAGCCTCCTCCTCTGCCCACGATGATTACATCCAGATTCAATTTATCCAGTGCCTCTATACCGGCGGCTATACTCTCTTTTGCCCCTTCCCCCTGAACCAGGGCGGGATACAGGACAATCTGGATATATGGATTCCTCCGGTATGAGATGTTACGTATATCCTGAATTGCAGCCCCGGTGGGTGCTGTAACAACTCCCAACCGCTTTACATAGGCAGGAATAGCCTGCTTGTATTCAGGCGCGAACATCCCCATCTCTTCTAATTCTGCTTTAAGCGCAAGAAAGCGTTCATATAATATGCCCGCTCCCTCCAACTTGATATCCTTCGCATATAATTGATAACGGCCGTCCCGTTCATAGACATTGACGCTGCCGCCCACCACAACCTTGTCACCATCTTTCATCTGGAATGCCAAACCTCTACGGCTTCCGGCAAACATTACACAGGCCATGGTTCCTGTGGCATCCTTCAATGAAAAATAGATATGTCCGGATGTATGATACTTGCAGTTACTGACTTCACCACGTACAAAGATGCGGTTTAGCATAAAATCCTGCTGAAACATCTGCTTAATATAGGTATTTACTTGTCCTACAGAATATACACTGCTCACGTTATTCTCCTGTTTCTACACATACGTATAAGATGAATTTATTCTGATTCCGTCTGGTCTTCTTCTGCTTTACTCTCGTCAAGGGATTGATCCTTGGATATTTTCCCCAGAATCCCATTGATAAAAGAGGCCGATTCATCTCCACCAAAACGCTTTGCAATCTCCACTGCCTCATTGATGGCTACCCTTACCGGAATCTCTTCATCATAAACCATCTCATATACAGCCAACCGCAGAATGTTTAAATCCACCTTGCTCATACGGCTGGTCTTCCATCGGGAAGCAGTTTCATTCAACATCTTGTCAATGGATTCCAGATGCTCCTGAACATGCTGGTATTTCTGCTCCATATAAGCCTGGTCTTTCTCATCCAGACCGGCATGTTCCTGTTCCAGTGTCTCAAAGTATAAGGCGAGCTGTTCAGGCATCTCCTCTTTACTATTGAAATCACCCATAAATAGGAGCTTGAAAATACTCTCCCGCAATTCACTTCTTTTCATCATCTTTCCTCCGAAAATCTATAGTATATAAGCGGACCGAATCACAGCCCGGATATCCTATGATATAATAAAGCTGCTACCCTAGAACATATGAAAAACAGGATACGGATATCATGTTTCTCAATTGCTCTAAAAACAGCAGCCTTCTGACTTTATTATCATATGAAATCAAATACGTTCAATGGCCGGACTTGATTCCGCCTGGTAAGCTGTAAACCAGATTAATCCGCTTGCTGCATGTCTACATCTGCAATGCTTACATTGATGTCAGCAACTTCCAGACCAGTCATGTTCTCGATGGCAGATTTTACCTTCTCCTGTACCTTCGCACTGGACTTCGGAATACTGTAACCATATTTGATATTCAGTGTTAGATCCACACTGACAACACCATTGATCACTTCTACCTTTACCCCTTTGGACAGGTTCTTCATCCCCAGCTTACCAACCAGTTCGTTGGTGATATTGCCTGCCATGGACGCAACTCCATCCACTTCTGTGGCTGCCAGACCTGCAATAATTGCCACAACTTCATCGGCAATCTGTACGGTACCCACCGTATTATCATCATATATGGTATACGTATTTCTCTTTGCGTTTTTATTTTCTGTCATAATATAAAACCTCCTTCAGGCTTCATTGCGATTAACTAATCCCAGAATCCCAGTATTGAATCCTTGTCTTTCGAGGACTTCTACGTACCATAGTCAGATATCTGGATAGTTACAACTTTAGTACTATTATATCAAAGATGTCCTGAAAATAAAAGGAAATATTGTTCATTTGGCATTCATCAATCTTATCTACCTTAAGAATGCCCCGTTTTATACGATTGTAGTATGGGATTCTGTACCTGGATGCCCTTTTTGAACTCTAAAAAATGGTACAAGGATGACCTTTTATAACAGGAACCGATCCTTGTACCATTGCTAAATCCTATTAATTTTTACTGAATTCCGCAAGCTCCAATCCTTCGTTGCGATCCAATGTCATGCCAACACTCCAGGAGTTGACAAACAACAGCAATGGATTATCCTTCAGATCTTTCACTTTCTTCATATCGGATGTACCGATAATCTTATCCACATCCACCTCTTCCTTATTGGCAATCCAGCGAATATGCTCATATGGCAGGGTTTCCAGACGTATCTCTACATTATACTCATTTACCAGCCTGTATTTCAACACGTCGAACTGCAGAACACCGACGACACCAACGATAATCTCTTCCATACCGCCTTTGGACTCCTGGAAGATCTGGATCGCACCTTCCTGGGCAATCTGATTGATTCCCTTGACAAACTGCTTCCTTTTCATGGTATCCAACTGAGTCACCCGGGCAAAATGCTCCGGCGCGAAGGTCGGAATTCCTTCGTAGGCAAATTTCTTTCCTGTGGTACATACCGTATCGCCGATGGCGAAGATACCGGGATCGAAAACACCGATAATATCACCGGCATAGGCCTCTTCTACCACGTGTCGGTCATCTGCCATCATCTGCTGTGGCTGAGAAAGATGCATCTTCTTCTCCCCCTGCACGTGATATACGTCCATACCAGCTTCAAATTTACCTGAACAAATCCGCATAAATGCGATTCTGTCCCTATGGGCCTTGTTCATATTCGCCTGAATCTTAAATACGAATGCCGAAAAATCTTCCTTCATCGGATCGATTTCCTCACCTGCTGCCACTCTCGGAAGCGGGGGCATGGTTAACTGAAGGAAATGCTCCAAAAAGGTTTCCACACCAAAGTTTGTCAACGCCGATCCAAAAAACACAGGGGATAATTCCCCCTTATTGACCTTCTCCTGGTCAAATTCCGCACTTGCCCCATCCAGCAGTTCTATTTCATCCTGAAGGATGTCCAGCTGTTCCTGATCTGCGATATCTAAAAGATGAGGATCATTTATATCGATTTCCTCTTCCACACCTTCCTTGGTACCCTTCTGGGTATCCGAGAAAGTCAGTACCCTTTTGGTGGTCCGATCATATACACCTCTGAAGCTCTTACCAGAGCCTATGGGCCAGTTTACCGGGCAGGTTGCGATCCCCAGCTCCTTCTCGATCTCATCCAGAAGATCAAAGGTATCGCCGGCATCCCTGTCCATCTTATTGATAAAAGTAAAGATAGGAATATGCCTCATCACACAAACCTTAAACAACTTTCTGGTCTGGGCCTCCACACCCTTGGACGCATCGATGACCATCACCGCGGAATCAGCCGCCATCAGCGTACGGTAAGTATCCTCCGAGAAGTCCTGATGCCCCGGTGTATCCAAGATATTAATACAGTATCCATCATAATTGAATTGAAGTACGGAAGAAGTTACAGAGATACCTCTCTCCTTCTCGATCTCCATCCAGTCTGAGACCGCATGTCTCGCAGTAGCTTTCCCCTTGACCGAACCGGCCAGATTTATCGCACCTCCATAGAGCAGGAATTTCTCCGTCAATGTGGTTTTACCAGCATCCGGATGAGAAATAATCGCAAAGGTACGTCGTTTTTCAATTTCCTTTGTATAATCAGCCACAGATTAGCCTCCTAAATATCTGTAATCACAAATGTACTTATCAGCACATAAAAGGGCATGTGCAGGGTTGCACATGCCCTAACTTATGTATTTTAGCATACAGGCAGATGTCTAGTCAATCGGAGTAATTACAATATTTTCTGGCTGTGTGCCTGTTTTCCTTTTTACGATATCCTCAATCTGTGCTCTCTGGTCGTCTCCCAGCTCGCTTTGAGGTACCACTACATCCACTGTCTCGCCGGTCATATTTACAACCACGTCTTCAAATCCCTTGGCTTCCAGCAATAGCTCTGCAGCTTCTTCCTTTTCCACCGCATCTGTCATCTCCACCATACTCTGTACGGCACCCTGACGTTCTGCTTCGGTCAAATCTGTATTGTTGATGATGGAAAATAAAGTCTCCTTATTCTGAGAGCGTGTCTGTTCCCGGTCAAGTCTTGCCTGGGCCAGATAAGTGGATGCTCCGGTCAGAACTGCTTCTCCTGGGGTATCCACAGCGGTATCCTGCCCCTGTACATCCCCGGTATCGGCTGCGGTCCCATCCAAGGTGGCATCTGCCGTCCCCACGTCAGTGGTAACATCCGTAATGTCCGTGTCCAGACTTTCAATATCCTTCAGTATGGTGTCATTATCCGCCGTTGTACCTTCGGTCTTGGCCGCAGATGCATCTTTCGCTTTGGAACTTAGATTTTTATCCGCATAATTAATATACCCGGCTACTGCAATCATAACCGCCAATGCCGTAATTATTATTTGATTTTTCTTGAACAGTTTTTTCTTCAAAATAGCATTCTCCTTTTATTTCATTTTCATTACTTTAATTTTATGGGCGTCCACCCGAAATAATGCCATAACACCTTCAGAAATCTGCTGAATTACCACAGGATTATCTCCTCCCTGGGCAATCACCAGCACCCCCCGCACCTCAGGATAGGACTCAGAGACCACATAAGGCATCTGATTCCCGTCACTGTCCTTCTCATATACCGTACTCTCCTCCGTGTTTCCCGAAGAAGATGTGGAGTTCTTGCCGTCCTCTCCCGTCTGATTCTGGGTACTCTCAGAAGATGGCCGATCCTTTTCCACCACCTTTTGGTTTGTAGATTCCAAGGTAATCACCACCTGTACCTGCCCCACACCCTCGACTTTAGAAAGAGCATTCTCCAACTGCTGTTCCATCACCTCCACCTGAGAATTTCCGGAATCTACATTCTCCCCGCTGTTATTTTCCACCGCCTCCTTCTCCTGTCCGGTTTTACTATCTTTTTTCTTGACGGGAAGAACAATCACCACCAGTAATATTATCAGCAGCACATATACCACAATCTGCTCCCGTTTCATGCCTTTCAGGTAAGCTTTCAGTTTCTCTTTCATCTTCCCTCCCATACACCATTCACTGATTATTGACTGCTGCGGATTTTGAAGTGATGGAATTGAATCTCAAGGCCCACTCTACCTGAAGAATTACTAATAAGTTACATTACCTGCTAATATCTATATGAGACTCATCCACTTCATAGACCTGTGACAATTCACTTCTAACCTCATCCAGTTTCTTTTGGAACTCCTGATCCATCTTCTCCTCGTCTTCCAGATACAAAGCTTCTTCGGAATTGGCGACTCTAAGGGAAATCCGTTCCACAGCCACGTCTTCTCCCTGATTCAGTTTGACCTCAGCCGACTGCGCGGTAATCCCTCTCTCCCCCAGCATCACCTTAATCTGAGTCTCTATCTCTCTTTCATATGCCTGGTTCAACAGGTCTTCTTGTACCCCTTCCACGGTCAATGCCGAATTACGGCTACTTTCCACCTCTTGCTCCAAAGTGGCGGAGCTGAGTTTGTCACTTAATAGCGCATCCAGATCCATCACCTGCAGAAGAGGTTTACAGAGTACAATCATCAATACCAGCCCCAGAAAAAATTGTACATATTTCCGATACTTATTATCAGGCAGACAATTTAATATCGCAGTCATGAACAAAAAAAAGAAGGCCAGATTCTGCATCCACTCATAAATCGCCTCCGTCATCTCTGCCCTCCCTTTCTACTCTAACCTACGAAGCTGCCGTCGTTCTCATGCACCACTCACCGTCCCTGCCAGAATTGCGATTGTCAGCAGGAATAACACCTCTGTGGTGAATAACACCTTCAGCAACAAGCCACAACCTTCGCCCATGGAATTCAATGCCCCCACCATACGTTTGTCCGAAACCGGCTGTGCAAATGCCGCCAGGAACCGGTAGCTGAGGCCAGTAATGACAATATGAAGAACCGGCTGTAACGCACATAAAAATAAGATTACAACCGCCGCCACTCCCAGACAATTCCTGACCAGGACCGCAGAGCCAATTACCATCTCCGTCACGGCATTAATGGCATTACCCACCCCTGGAATGGCTCCCGCCGTCTTTCCAATAGCCGTCCGTTTCAATGAATCCAGGGCCGGGGAGATCAGACTTCGGGTTACCTGTAAACCCACGATAAGTCCCAGCATCGTGTTCATGGTCCAACAGATGACGCTTTTTAAAAGCTCTGTCATCTTGGACATCAAGTCCTCTTTATAGAGATGATTGACGAAGGACAAAAGCACAAACACATGAATTCCAGGCAGCACCAAATAGATCAATACCCGTTCCACAAGCAAGATGACCAGCAGGATAATCTGATAAAACATGGCCGCAGTTGAAGCCCCTGTGGCCGTAGCCACCGCCAGGAAATAGGCCGGCGTCAGTGCCTGCATAAAGGTAACAATTCCTTCCAGTGTACTCTTTAGTTCCCCGCTCAAGGTGGCCAAATTCTTCACAAGCAAGGCAAAAACTAGCAAATACACCAGATAAAAGCTCATCTCTCCCAATTGTCCATTGGAGAACACCCCCGAAAAGCTGGAAAATAACGCGGCCGCCAGGACTAATATGAGGATGTTTATCCATATTGTCTTTTGGGTTCCCCAGGCTGCTTCAAGAAGTGCTTGTACCATATTTTTCATGTTTTCGCCAGAAAAAGGCTGATCCCCCTTAATCAACTCCTTTATCGCATCACCGAAAGAGATGGAAGTATCCCCCAACAACTCGTCCACCGCATCCTGAACAGAATCCAGATTCATGGAATCAAGAAGCGAATCCTCCACATCAACTTCTGTCTCCCCTTCTGCTCTGGCCGTAAGTCCTCCTGCAAATAGGAGGATTACTACCGTCAGAGTCATCAATATCCCCCTCCTCATGACATAAATCCCTGGATGGTATCCATCAAAGATATCAAAATGGGCATACTGATGGCCAATATGGATAGTTTGCTAAAAATCTCAATCTGTCCAGCGATGGAGGAGTACCCCGCATCCTTGCACAATCCGGCTGAAAATTGTCCCACATAGGTAATTCCAATCATTTTCAGCAGTGTGTACAGGTAGGTGGAGTCAATCGGGATATACTGTTCCATCTTTTGAATCATCTCCATCAGATACTGCAGTTTCCCCGTGGCTAAAAGTAAGATGCACAGGCCTGTACCCATGGAGATATATGCGGCGTACTCCGGCCGCACCTCCTTCACCATCAGGCACAAAACCAGCCCTGCAATCCCCAAAACCGCTATCCTTATCACGTCCAAGGGCGCACCTCCTACAATGTAAACAACTGCCTTATGGTCTCAAATAAATCGGATATATAAGGAAGCAGCCAGAACAACACTACAATCAGTCCGGCAAGACTGGTGAGAAATGCCTGTTCTTCCCGCCCGCTATGTTTTAAAACCTGTCCCAATACGGAAACCAGAATCCCCACCGCACCGATTTTAAATATAATACTGACTTCCACCTCATTTCCCCTTTCTCCTCATATTTTGTCATAGGCCACCATCTAAGATCAGGATATGATCCGGCAGAACCTTCACTTAAATCAGAAGTATGGCAAAGAATAATCCTCCCATAATCCCAAGGCTCTGATATAACTTCATCCGGACAGGCAGCCCTTCCTGCAGTTCTTCAATCTTCTGATCCACCTCTGCGTGGTACGCTTGTAACGTCTGCAGCTGCATCTGTTTATCCAGAAATCCCAGATCGGCTCCCATGGCCTTCAGATTTTCTCTGTCCTCCCTGCGGAGATGTGTATTCAGAAGATGACAGTCCACATTCCGGCTGAATACCTCTGAGAATGATTGACCTGAAAGGTCGTCCAATTCTTTGGATACCTGTTGCATAAATTCTTTATAGGGATTCCCCATCTTCCCTCCCACCGACCAAAGGGCGGATGGAAGGGGCACTGCCCCATAACTCACAGCACCGGATAACAGAGATGTCATCCTGCGCAGCATCTTTAGATCCTTGATTCTCCCCGATTCCGCCTTGCTCTTGGTGAACCCAAGCAATCCGCAGGAAATCACCAAAAGTACAATCGCTATTCCCCTTAACATGCAAAACGCTCCCTTTCAAACAAACAAGTTCCCCGTCCATCATATACCGCCTGCACCGTCCCCGCCCGCATCCTGTTGGACAGCAGCACATAACGCTCAAATATATGTGCATTTACCATGGACGATAGCAAAGGTTTCTTTCTCACATCATCGATATTATTGCCATGGACAGTGGCCAGAATCTTACATCCGCAGTTCAGCACTGATTCCAGGGCCTTAATGTCCTCCGCCGTCCCGATCTCATCCACAGCCACAACCTGAGGCGACATGGACCGGATCAACATCATCATCCCTTCAGCCTTCGGACAGCCATCCAGTACATCCGTCCGGATTCCCACATCGTTTTGGGGTACTCCCTGATAACATCCGGCGATCTCCGACCTCTCATCCACCACACCGACGGTCCTGCCCGCAAATCTTTCATTTCCATCGGAAAGCTGTCTCACAATATCCCGAAGCAGTGTTGTCTTCCCACATCTGGGGGCGGAGATGATCAAGGTATGGCAAAACTCTCCCCCATCCCATAAATAAGGAAATAATACGTCACCACATCCTATAATCTGATGAGAAATCCGTACATTTACACAAGTGATAGGACTCACGCCCTTCACCTTCCCATCCTCCAATATCACCTGTCCCGCAATTCCTACCCGATGCCCCCCTTGTACCGTGAGGAATCCCTGCCGAAGCTCGTCCTCAAATGCATAAAGAGAATAGTTTCCGATATATTCCATGGTCTCGCATATATCCTCTGCAGTAACCATGTATGCATTCCTGGCAAGGAAGGTCTCTCCCCCGTTTGCCTTTAAAAAATAATCTCTTCCCTCATAGATAATCTGAAACGGAGCACCGATCCGAAGTCTGATTTCATATATCCGGTCAAAATCCTCCTCAAACTTTTCCAGGATACTTCTTATGGGTTTTGCGAATAATCTTATAATATCTGTCTTCTTCATCATCTTCACCTCTTACAATATCATCTTCTCCCCCTGCCTCTTAAGACAAGTATATGACCCTGGATTTCAAATATTCCATTCAACATTCAGCTTCTATACTATAAATCTTCTCATCCATTCCGCCACGCCCTCTTCGAATACGTTTCGTCGCTGTTCAAGTTGTACATTCAATTAATCTAACGGGAATATTTTTATTTTGGGATTAGCGTAAATGAAAGGTATCACTAAAAACGGAAAACTTCTTGATTATTTTTGGGAAAAGCTATATAATAAATCTATGCAGATATAGTTCATCGGTAGAACGCTAGCTTCCCAAGCTGGAGAGACGGGTTCGATTCCCGCTATCTGCTTTTTTCTATGCCCTGAGAAATTGCAGGCACACGCATAAACACTAGTTTTTTTATTCCGATATAATATGCATTTACAAGATGAACCCCGGATTTTGCTATGCCCCCATATAGGAATTTATATTTCATTGTCCTATAATAGGTAGCATAGCAAAATCCGGGGTTCTCTTTTTATTATATCAGGTAAATTGACACTCAAAATGGGGGGAAAGTCACGGTACTTTTCAATTCTCAGTTTGCTGAACATAATACGCTATAAAATCACATAAACCTACACCATATGTCATTTTATCTCATATAATATAATAAAATCAGAAAGGAATTTAATGTATGAGCAATCAAAAATCAATGCGGCGTTGCTGTAACTGTTGTTCTGAACAAAGACATGTGCATGAACTTCTTGGAAGTACCTTTATCGCAGAGCGTGAAGAAGACCCACATAACCATAGATTTGCAACAGTTACTGGAGAAGCGATACGTGCTGGAAACGACCATTTTCATGAAGTAAGATTTAGAACAGATTTCTTTGAAAATCACTTTCATGAATTTAGGGGACGTACAACTGGTGCTATCCCTGTTGGAGATGGCCGACATGTTCATTTTATAAAAGATGTTACCACCGTGAATGACGGTCATAGACATCAATTCAGAGCAGCAACTTTAATAGAAAACCCAATTGCTGAATAACTTTTAAGAGCTTTGGAATATTTCCAATGACTCTCCGAGAACTATAAAAGCCCTGGGCAACTGCCCAGGGCTTTCCTCTTATTTATGTGATGTTTCTTTCACCAAATCACAATCTGTCAAATAATTTTTCGCAAACAGTAAGCTAATCTCTCCGGCTTTATTTTGTACATCGTACAATAAAATTCCTGTCTTAGTTTCAGTATCAATCTTCTGATTGCTCTGCTTTTTAAAATCTTTGTCAAACCTACTCTCGTAAATATTACCTCCCATGTAAGACTTTCCTATGTTCTCTCTATCACAGCTGTAATATAACGAATATGTATCATCCTTATTATAAATCAAACTTGCAGGCTCATGATCACAATCGGGGTTTTCGAGTATAGTTTTAGACTTCCATTTCTTATAATCATTTCCATTCGACTTTAGTATTTCTATAGAAGAATCCCCTTTATCAACTTTCTCTTTTTCATATACCAATCCAAGCCCATCATCAAGTTTTACCAAATCAACATCTTCTATATTATTTTTCTCAGATATAATATCAGATACATATTCTATATTTATCAGGTCAGCTGTCTTATATAGCTTTACGGTATATTGACCGTTTTCCTGATTCACATCAGCATTATTTACGTTTCCTACTATTTCTGTTGCAGTAAAATAATACTCTCCATCAATCTTAATAATGGCAGGATCAATATGCAGGTTTTCCGATTTCCAAAGGATATTGTTTTGAATAAGGTTATACTGATTGTCAAACTGTGCTATGCCTATCTCATTTTCAAAATTGCCATAGATAACAACCTTATCTTTCGGACACGTATCCATCCAACTCGATTGAATGCCATAATTTTTAAACAGTTCTCCGTTTTCATTGTAAATACTCAACTCTCCATTAACACTGGTTATTATTTTATCATTAAAAAACTTAGCATCTCCATTGTGTAGTTTTTCTATATTAAATACGATATTTGTGTTAGCAACTTCAGAGGTATCTGCTGTGCATCCAGTGCCTATTAATGAACATAAAACACTTAATACCATACCACATGCCATAATACGCTTCATACTTATGCACCATTAATTCTTTCGTAATGTTCTTTTTCCCTTAGTATAGCATTCTTTATTTCTGTTTACAACCAAAATAATGCTTGTGTTTCCGCAAACATTTTTTATAATTTGCTTATAACAAAATAGGTGAAAGCAAGGTTTTGTGGATAAAACCGTGGAAACTCAAGAACGGAAAACTTCTTGCTTGTTTTTTAAAAAAGTTTTATAATAAATTCATGCAGTTATAGTTCATCGGTAGAACTATAACTTCCCAAGCTGGAGAGACGGTTCGACACCCGCTATCTGCTTTTTTTATGCTTCTTTAGCTGCATTTAGAAAATTGGTCTCATGGATCTTATAAAAGCCTTTGAAAACGGCTGTC
>DVNN01000122.1 GCA_018714325.1 Candidatus Pelethocola excrementipullorum | reverse complement strand
GTGCTGTTCATGATAAATTAAACGTTTTAAAGCTTGAATTTCCTCATTAACATCATAATGATAGAAAAGAGAACTATCCTATCGAATATAGAAAAGAGCGGAAACGAATCATATTGAAATGATTTATTTCCGCTCTCAGCACGTTCATAGATTTCTAATTTAAATACGCCAAATCATACTCTGTATGATATCCTGAAGATTCATGATTGCCTGTTCTTCATTTATTTTTCCCTGTATTACTTTTTCTATTTCACTCGGAATCAATTTGGTATATAGGTTATTTTTCAATCGGCTCTCATCCAATATTTCAGGCATAACCCGCTTTTTACTCTGTTGATATATTTTTAAAATCAAAGCCTTCCATGGCTCTAACTTCTCTAAATCAGACCGTACATAAAAAGCCTTCCTTAAAGTTGAACCTCCTAGCAAAGATAAGGGAACACAATTTTGGTTACCACAGCTCCATAGCAGAAAATTCTTTGCATCCTCCAGGTTTTTGCTATACCGGTTCAACCCTAAACTCCATCCTCCCAAAACCGGACAGCAGCCCGGCACAAGAGTATATCCAAGGTTTCCTGCCACTTTTGACTTTGTATAATTATTAATTCCTCCTGCATCGGAATCATATAGAATTGTCATGGCACTAGCGCCCGTAGAAAATTCATCCGCCACATCATTCCAGGAAGTAAGCGGTTTGTCAGAAGTATATTGATAGGAAGCAATAAAGTTCTTTAAGGCTGCGACAGAGTTACTATTATTTAGTACAACTCTCCCCTTTTCATCAAAGATTTCACTGTCATATGCCCAAAGATGGGATAAGAAACTGATTGTTGTAAAGATGTTCTCTCCCTTAGGTAAGGATACCCCATACTTTACCGGTGACTGGTCATTATATTCTTTCGTGAAAAATTCCGCAATCAGATTAAACTGCGTCCAGGTCTTAGGCGGCAACAATTCTTCACCATATAAACGCTTAAACCGAAACTGCAAGTTCTTGTTCTCAAACAAATCCTTTTGATAAAAGAGTATTTGCGCTCCAGATACAAAGGGGATGGCATAAAGGGATTCTACATACATGCCATAATCTTTTAATACACCATCGATAAATCCATGAAAATATTCCGGATTCTCTTCCCGAAAAGAGTCCAGATTCTCTACACCTCCGCTTTCAATCAAGCCTTCTAACCAGGTGATATCCATCATAAATCCATCAAAATATGAATCGTTTTTATTAGAATTATCATATAATAATTCTTCCAATTCCCTATATTTAAAGAATTCAAAGACTATTTTCTTTCCACAGACCTTTTCATAAATCTGGGACAACATCTGAAGACTTCTGCCTGAAGAACATTCAAACATCGCAAATCTCAACTCACCGGAATTCTTTTTTATCCCACTTTCAATACTTGGAACTCTATCATATTCACCTTGTATCATGTGAGTCTTGCTCTCATGAACATTGGGACGTTCTATCCCATCCAGAATCTGTTTTAGGGCTTCTTGAGCAACTTTTTTCTGTGGAATTGAAAGCTGTGCTTCATAATACCCGGCATCCTCAATCCAGCTACTCTCCTTCATGGTAACCACCGGAATATTGGTAACTCCCAATGTTTCCATGGCCTTTTTTACCCCGGTTCCAATCAGATGGCTTCCAGCTACAATCGCCTGAATATGGGGATAGGCGGTATACAGTTCAAAAAAAGCCTGATATCCCTGTTCCTGACAGCTTTCTACCACCTTCTGTATTTCCTGAGAACTACAGAAACTATAATATATATTTAAAAAATCCTTATTTTGAAGCATTTCCTTTTCCATAATTAATCCAACCTTGGAAATGTCTTTCCTATGGAATTCAATCATGGCCTTTTCAAATGCCTTTTCATAACTGAGAAAAATTCTATCTCCCAGATAATTAGAAATATCTCTTTTACTGATTAAAATATTGGGCGTGGCTCCATTGGTGCCGCGGGACAGGCTATCCCCACAACCCGTAGTATTGGAATACAGAATAATGCCTGCTACAGATTGCTGTAAGCAGGCCTCTATACACTTTTTTTCTACCAATTTATTATTTCTGCTTAGCTTCACTAAGACACTATATCCCTTTTCCTTTACACGATGTTCTACCTCGTGAAGAAAATCAGCATACTCCTTATGCTGAATATCGGGCAGGATAACTCCAATGAGCATGCTTTGGGTGACTTTCAAACTACGGGCAACAGCATCCGGGCGATAAGATAATTCTTCCATAGCTTTTTCTACGCGTTGGATCAATTCTTCATTATTTGTCTTTCCATTTAAAACATTGGACACTGTCCCCAGGGAAACTCCCGCACATTTTGCTACGTCTTTTATTGTTGCCATCTATTCCTCCGTCACTGGCCAAATGATACGATTCATGAATAGTCTATCATAATTCTCCTCATATTGACAAGCTGATTTATGCCAATAGATTGTCATTTATCCTCAAATCAGCATATGGAAAAATAGATGGCTTTAATTATGAAATTATACCATCCTGTGATATAAAGCTACTCACCGTTAAACTCACGGATTGCATCTACCATTGCAACCACATTTGCAACTGGTACTCCGGGTTGAATATTGTGGATTGTATTAAATACAAACCCACCCTTCTTTCCAAAGATTTTGCAACATTCCAACACTTCATCATGGACCTGCTCAGGTGTTCCAAAAGGCAATGTATTCTGAGTATCCACGCCTCCTCCCCAGAATGTAATGTTATCACCATAGGCCTCTTTCAGTTTATGCCGATCCATGTTCTTGGCTGTCCATTGAACTGGATTCAAGATATCAAATCCGGCCTCAATCAGGTTTGGCACTAAGGTATAGATACTGCCGCAGCAATGCTTAAATGTTTTCCATGAAGTGTTTTCATGAATCCAATCATTGACCCTTTTGTAATAAGGCTGATATACTTCTGTGAAAATATCATTGGAACAAAATGGGCCATTCTGGGTTCCGAAGTCAGCACCGCATATGTAGGCAACCTGTATGGTCTCTCCCAAAACATCATGCATCTTCTTCAGATTTTCTACTGCATAATTGGCTTCATATTCAAATATCTCGTGTAAGATATCCTGCCTGGATATCATGGAAATATACCATTCCGTGATATCCCTGATGCCCTTGGGCTTTCTTAATTGAGGGCCAGGCACAAGTGCGATATCTCCAAACGCGGTTCCTCCCAGATTTCCCATAACCACGTCCTTGGAATTCTCAAACAATGGTTTTTGTATTCTTAACCATTCCAAATCTTCCTCTGAAATAGGGCCGAATTCTTCCAAATTATCTTTCACATCATATTCATCTTCATCAAATTCAGGAACACGGTTAATATTATCGAAGTAGAACCCTTTCTTCGGCATACATCCTGCCGGATCGTAATTGGTATCCCCACAGGCGTATATAAGAGTATCCCCTTTTTCGTTCTGAGTGGTCATAAACTCATCAGATACCAGCACTTCCTGTCCCCAGGGTGTTTTCCACTCTTTAAACTTATCCGTCTGGCGGAACCCAAACATAGTCCCGGCTCCCCATAAGGGTGTTGTCTGAATGCCCATGGCTTCCTTCAGGTCATCTTCCATCAGCCCTAACAACTGCACTGGTTCCAATATCTTTACCGGTCTTTTTTCCAGCCCATAATATTCCCTTAGCCCCTCCACAACCGTACAATGCATTCCGGTGGTGGGCATGCCGCCGATATCCAGTAAAACCGGTCCTTCCTCATGATTGAGGGCTAATTTTAATTTTTCTTTTCCTGTCATCCTGTCTCCTTCTTATCGCTTACCTTAGTAGTGGCCTATCCTTCATACCTTGCGGTAGGTTAAACGCCTACCTTTTTCAAAATTCCATCTACAAATCTCTTCGCTCTGGGAATATCTTCTTCGTCCAGGTGCTCGATGATGATTGGAATATTAGGATATTTCTTACTTAACTTTTCAAGATATAGCTCATAGTTAAGAACGCCTAATCCGGCCGCCGGAAGTTCAACCGCACCTGCGCCCCTGAAACTATTGTGCTCAGCGAACCCACCGCCAAATTTCTCACCTGTATCAACAGCACGTCTACAATCTTTGGCGTGGGCAACCTTAATCTTATCTTCTAATACATGGAAAATCTTCTCGATGGTAGGATCTACATTGTCAATATTAGAATCATCGAAGTAATTTGTAGGATCCAGTACTAAACCGATTCCCGGATGGTTAATCTCCTGTAGCAGACGAGCCGTCTGATCCACAGAACCTACAATATTATTCACATAGTTTTCCACAAGAAATACCGCTTCATGGTCATAGGCAAATTTAGCCAAATCCAAGGCAATCTGTTTAAATTCCTGGTAAGCCTCTTCCGTTGAATTCTTCGGATCATACAGCCAATCACTTTCAAGATTATAAGTGCCTGTCTCACTAACAACATAAGGACAACCAAACTCTCTTGCAAAAGAAAGGATCTCTTTTACATATTCAATATTCTTCTGCCTTTTATCCGGATCCGGATGGGTAAGATTTGTATATGCAGATATTGCTACAATCGGAAGATTTGCATCCCGGAATGCATCTCTGACCATATTTGCTTTTTCCTTTGTAATATTACCCTGGGATAAATCCACATCCTTGAACTCTAAATCCAACTGAACGCAATTCATTCCGTCTTTTTTCGCTCTCTCAATAGTTTCCGCCAAGGTATATGGATAATATCCTGTGAAAATGCCTACTGTAATCATAATATTTCCTCCATTTCTAAAATTAATTTAATGGTTCCAAAGTTATAATGTAATATCAATTTCCGAAAAATTTACAGTTCTTTCTTCTGCAATCGATAAATAACAGGCCTCTATACACGCCATACTACGCAGATTATCCTCTCCGCTTATTTCCGGCACCGTATCATTTTCAATGGCACATAATAGTTGAGCCATCGTTCCTCTGAATGCATCCGGGAACCACTGGTAATCCCATTTTGGGCGGATCCACTGATTGGGAAATGCTTTGCAGGTGAACTCCATGGTGCTTGGAGTTGCAGGGTCATAGCACCAGCCGATGTATCCCTGGGCCATTCCGTCTAATCCTTCCACCCGCCATTTTATGTAGATATCCTTCTCCACCTCTTCTCCTTGCCAGGCCCACACATCATCCAGGCTGGTTGCCATCATCTCATTCTCGTATTGGAATGTATATTGACTTATCCCATCGATATGATCAAACGTAGTTCTGGGATCATGTCTGGTCACCGCCGTGATTTTTTTCGGATCACCAAACAGGTAACGGAAGGCATCAATATGATGAATTCCCATATTTAGAATTTCTATGTGATCATATTTCTCCAGAAAGGTCTGCCAGTGAGGTATCGCACGCATGTCTATCGTTGCCAATACAGGTTTTCCCAAATATCCATCCTCTAAAATACTCTTAAGGGCACGGATGGAATGGTCATACCGCATGTTGGAATTGACTCCCAGCTTTATCCCTGCATGTTTACATAAAGAGACAATTTCCTTTGCTTCTTTCATATTCATTGCCATAGGTTTCTGGCACAGAATCCCCCTTATATGTGACTTGGTTACCGCATATTGCACGACCTCCAACTGTTTATCCGGAGGAATTGCAATATCCAGGACTTCTATCTGCGGATCATCAATCAACTCCTTCCAGCCACCATACACATTGGGAATCCCATACATATCAGCCACGCTCTGGCACTTCTCCCGATTTCTAGCCGCTATCCCATAAGGATTAAAACCCACATCCGTATAGGCCTTTAAATGACAATTCTGAACAATAGCCCCAGAACCAATGATGCCGATCCGGTAATCCATCTTTTTAGGC
>DVNN01000121.1 GCA_018714325.1 Candidatus Pelethocola excrementipullorum | reverse complement strand
TGATAAATGCCGGCATGATCACACCGCCCTTTGCATCCACGAATTCTGCATCCGGATACAATTTCTTAAGTTCCTCTGTAGTACCTACTTTCTTAATCACGCTGCCCTCTGCAGCCACAGCCCCATTTTCTATAAATGGATTTTCTGCGTCTCTGGTAACTAAGCGTCCATTTCCAATCACTAACATATACCTTTTCTCCTTTACTTCTTAAAATCGCCGTCCGTAACATCGTCCGGTAAATGCCCGGCATCAGCCGGATGTTGTTGACTGTTTACCTATAACGTTGCTGTTGCTGTGAGTCTTCTTCCTCCGCTTGCGAATAGGGCGAACCTAATTTTTTTTTAGGTTCTTTTATAACCTGAGTGCCAATGTGATTATTTTCTCAATTTTTCCCAAAATTGACACACTTTCCCCCTTTAAAACAAGTAGGATAGAAGTCTCTTGATACGTCCATACTATCATGTTTTATGGGTGTTTGCAAGTCTATTTACAATTTTTTTAAGCGAACCTAAATATTTTTGTATTTTCCTATTGATTTTCCAGAATTTTGATGCTATGATGGGGTCAGATGGAACTGATGGCGAATGAAAACCTAATTTTTTTTTAGGTTAGTCAGGAGAGCAATATGACTTATACTTTGAATTTTCTCACACAGCTGGCAGATGGACTGGCGAAACAGTTCGGACCTGACTGCGAAGTCGTCATCCACGACTTAGCGAAACACGACTTAGACCACTCAATTGTCTACATCGTCAATGGTCACATCACAAGTCGCAAGATTGGGGATGGACCTTCCAAAGTCGTATTGGAAACGCTTCACAAAAACCCTGATACGGTACACGATCATTTCAGTTATCTTACCCGCAATGCGGATGGGCGTATCCTGAAATCCAGTACCATGTATATCAGAAGTGAGGATAGGAAGAAGATTGACTATATCTTCTCCATCAATTACGACATCACGGCATTGACGACCATTGAGCAGGCAGTCAAAAACTTAATTGAGACAGAGTCCCAGGATGACAGACATCACGGTCCGGATCCAATCGTTCACAATGTGAATGATCTGTTGGACACTCTGATCCAGGAATCGGTGGAATTGGTTGGGAAACCTGCCGCACTGATGAATAAGGAAGAGAAAGTTACCGCTATTCAATTTTTAAATGATGCCGGTGCTTTCCTGATTACCAGGTCGGGTGATAAGATTTCCAAATA
This sequence comes from Candidatus Pelethocola excrementipullorum, assembly GCA_018714325.1. Taxonomy (GTDB): domain Bacteria; phylum Bacillota; class Clostridia; order Lachnospirales; family Lachnospiraceae; genus Novisyntrophococcus; species Novisyntrophococcus excrementipullorum. Next base: position 15,266 of record DVNN01000121.1, on the reverse strand, counting down.
CTTTGGAATCTCCAAATTCACTCTATACAGCTATATTGATGTGAACAACAAAAAATCAGAAGAGGCTTAAAAGCCAAATCGCAAACAATTAGGAGGAGGTATGTGTATTATGCATCAGGAAAAGATTCAATGGGCAGTGAACCATATGCCACATAGTGAGGATAAGCAATTATCCGTCATGTCAATGGAAGAGGTTCAAAAAGCAAGGGATTTTCATCAGACTATTCCGGGCTATGACCCAACACCCCTCGCAAAGTTAGATGCTATGGCATCTTATCTGGGATTAAAGGAAGTTTATGTTAAGGATGAATCCTATCGTTTTGGATTGAACGCATTCAAGGTATTGGGCGGTTCTTTCTCCATGGCACGTTATATCGCCAAACAAACCGGACGTGATGTGGCCGATCTTCCTTACAATGTTCTGACGTCCGACGCACTTCGTAAAGAATTCGGCCAGGCCACATTCTTTACTGCTACCGATGGAAATCACGGACGTGGTGTTGCCTGGGCTGCAAACCGCCTTGGACAGAAATCTGTGGTATTCATGCCGAAGGGCTCCACTCAGACACGTCTGCAGCACATCCTTAACGAAGGTGCTACTGCTACTATCGAAGAGTGTAACTATGATGAATGTGTACGTATGGCCGCTGCTGCTGCCGCTAAAGTGGATAATGGCGTAGTGGTACAGGATACTGCATGGGATGGCTATGAAGAAATTCCGGCATGGATTATGCAGGGATATGGAACCATGGCTATGGAAGCCGATGAGCAGTTAAAAGCTTATGGCTGTGAAAGACCGACCCACGTGTTCGTTCAGGCTGGAGTTGGTTCTCTGGCAGGAGCTGTTCAGGGTTACTTCGCTAACCGCTTCCCGGAAAACCCTCCGATTGTGGTTGTGGTTGAGGCTGCTCCCGCTGCTTGTCTGTATGAAGGCGCAGCTGCCGGTGATGGAGAATTACGTAAAGTCGGTGGTGATATGTTAACAATTATGGCTGGTCTGGCATGTGGTGAGCCAAATACGATTTCCTGGGATATCCTTCGGAATCATGTAAGAGTATTTATCTCCGCACCTGACTGGGTGGCAGAAAAAGGTATGCGCATGCTCTCCGCTCCTATCAAGGGAGACCCTCAGGTAGTTTCCGGAGAATCTGGTGCTGCACCGTTTGGAGCACTTGCTGCCATGATAACTATGGATGAATATAAAGACCTGAAGGATGCTATCGGCCTTGATGAGAATTCCAAGGTACTGCTCTTCTCTACCGAGGGAGATACCGATCCAGATCGCTACAAAGAGATCGTATGGGACGGAAAGAACGATAACTTCTTTGATTGATCCGCCTCTCTTCTATATATAAGGAAGTACATATACAGGAGAACCGCGGAGTATTTACTACCGATGCAACACATCAAAAGATGTGATGAACAATCAAATATAACACATACCAGGGACAAAAGGTCATGGTACAAAACCCCATTTGACGGGTTATTCATTAAAACCGAGGAGGAAATTATAATGGATTTTAGTAAGATTAAAGAAGCAGCTCAAGGTTATGAAGCAGATATGACAAAGTTTCTACGTGAGATCGTAAAATTCCCAGGTGAAAGCTGTGATGAGGAAGCTCATGTTAACAGAATCGCTGAGGAGATGCGTAAACTGGACTTTGACAAAGTTGAAATCGATCCTATGGGAAATGTTCTGGGCTACATGGGAACAGGTAAAACACTGATTGGCTTTGATGCTCATATCGATACTGTTGGTATCGGTAACATCAAAAACTGGAACTTCGATCCATATGAAGGATATGAAAATGACACCGAAATCGGTGGACGTGGTGTATCCGATCAGCTTGGTGGTATCGTATCTTCCGTATACGGTGCAAGAATCATGAAGGACTTAGGTCTGTTAAGCGATAAATACACCGTTCTCGTAGCTGGTACCGTTCAGGAAGAAGACTGTGATGGTCTTTGCTGGCAGTACATCATAAACGAAGACAAAATCCGTCCTGAGTTCGTAGTTTCCACAGAGCCTACCGATGGTGGTATCTACCGTGGACAGCGTGGACGTATGGAAATCCGTGTGGATGTTAAGGGTGTTTCCTGCCATGGTTCCGCTCCGGAGCGTGGAGATAACGCAATCTATAAGATGGCTGATATTCTTCAGGACATCAGAGCATTGAACGAAAATGATGCTGCTGACGGCACAGAGATCAAAGGTCTTGTTAAGATGCTGGATGAGAAATACAACCCAGAATATAAAGAGGCAAACTTCCTTGGACGTGGTACTGTTACTACTTCAGAAATATTCTTCACTTCTCCAAGCCGTTGTGCCGTTGCTGACTCCTGTTCCGTATCTCTTGACCGTCGTATGACAGCAGGCGAGACATGGGAAAGCTGCCTGGATGAGATCCGTAACCTTCCAAGCGCAAAGAAATATGGCGATGATGTAACTGTTTCCATGTATGAGTACTCTCGTCCTTCTTACAAGGGACTTGTTTACCCAATCGAGTGCTACTTCCCAACATGGGTAATTCCGGAAGATCATGATGTGACATCAGCTCTGGAAGAGGCATATAAAGGACTGTATGGCGAAAGCCGTATCGGAACCGCTGAAACAGAAGAGATGAGAAAAGCTCGTCCTCTTACTGACAAATGGACCTTCTCTACCAATGGTGTATCCATCATGGGACGTAATGGTATCCCTTGTATCGGATTCGGACCTGGTGCAGAGGCTCAGGCTCATGCTCCTAACGAGAAGACATGGAAAGCTGACCTGGTTGTATGTGCTGCTGTATACGCTGCTCTTCCAACTGTTTACTGTAAATAAAAACATATATTCAAAGGAGATTAAACTATGAAAACATTACAGGATTATATTGATAAGTTAAACAAATTAAACTTCAAAGAAATGTACAACAATGATTTCTTCCTGACATGGGAAAAAACTGATGATGAATTGGAAGCTGTTTGGACCGTTGCTGATGCTCTTCGCTTCATGCGTGAGAACAACATCTCCACAAAAGTATTCGAGAGCGGCCTTGGAATTTCCTTGTTCCGTGACAATTCCACACGTACACGCTTTTCTTTCGCTTCCGCATGTAACCTGTTAGGCCTGGAAGTTCAGGATCTGGATGAAGGCAAATCTCAGGTTGCTCATGGTGAGACTGTTCGTGAAACAGCTAACATGATCTCCTTCATGGCAGACGTTATCGGTATCCGTGATGATATGTACATCGGTAAAGGTAATGCTTACATGCACGAAGTTTCTGACTCTGTAAAACAGGGTAATGAAGATGGTATCTTAGAGCAGCGTCCTACACTCGTAAACCTACAGTGTGATATTGACCATCCTACACAGAGTATGGCTGATATGCTTCACATCATCCACGAGTTCGGCGGAATCGAAAATCTGAAGGGCAAAAAGCTGGCTATGACATGGGCTTACTCTCCTTCTTATGGAAAACCACTTTCCGTACCTCAGGGTATCGTTGGTCTGATGACACGTATGGGCATGGAAGTTGTTCTGGCTCATCCTGAAGGATATGAAATCATGCCTGAGGTTGAAGAAGTTGCTAAAAAGAACGCTGAAAAATCCGGCGGATCTTTCCGTGTATCTCATGATATGGCAGATGCTTTCAAAGATGCTGATATCGTATATCCTAAGAGCTGGGCTCCTTTCGCAGCTATGGAAAAACGTACAGTGCTTTACGGAGAAGGCGATCAGGCTGGAATCGATGCTCTGGAGAAAGAATTACTGACTCAGAACGCAGATCACAAAGACTGGTGCTGTACAGAAGAGCTGATGAAAACCACAAAAGACGGAAAAGCTCTGTATTTACACTGCCTGCCGGCTGATATCAACGATGTAAGCTGTGTGGATGGTGAAGTAGAAGCAACTGTATTCGATCGTTACCGTACTCCTCTTTACAAAGAGGCCAGCTACAAACCATACGTTATCGCTGCTATGATTTTCTTAAGCAAGTTCGAAAATCCTACTGAGATTCTGAAAAAACTGGAAGTTCGTAAGGCTCCTAGAATCTTCAAATAAAGGGGGAAATACAATGGAGAAGAAAAAGCGGATCGTCATCGCGCTGGGAGGTAATGCCCTTGGCAATACCCTCCCCGAGCAGATGGCCGCAGTAAAAATCACTGCTAAAGCTGTTGTAGATCTGATCCAGGAAGGCTGTGAAGTCGTAGTTGTCCATGGCAACGGCCCTCAGGTGGGCATGATTAATAATGCCATGGCAGCTCTCTCCCGAGAGAATCCTGACCAGCCTAACACTCCTCTTTCGGTTTGTGTGGCCATGAGCCAGGCTTATATCGGCTATGACCTTCAGAATGCCTTAAGGGAAGAACTGTATAACCGCAACATCCAGGATATGCCTGTATCAACCATGATTACACAGGTACGTGTGGATGCCAATGATCCTGCATTCCAGGATCCATCCAAGCCAATTGGGCATTTTATGACCAAGGAAGAGGCTGAATTTGCGGAAAAGAATTATGACTATGTTACAAAGGAAGATGCAGGACGTGGCTATCGCCGCGTGGTTGCATCCCCAAAACCAGCAGAAATCATAGAGATTGGCGCTATCCGCTCCCTGCTGGAATCCGGACAGCTGGTCATCGCCTGTGGAGGCGGTGGTATCCCAGTAACTTTGGACGGTAATCACTTAAAAGGTGCCAGTGCGGTAATTGACAAAGATTTTGCCAGCTGCCTGCTGGCGGAACAGCTGGATGCAGATTTCTTGATTATCCTGACCGCTGTGGAAAAAATTGCAATCAACTTCGGAAAGCCGGAAGAAAAGTGGCTGGCTGACCTCACTTGTGATGAGGCAAAACAGTATATTGATGAAGGGCATTTTGCCCCGGGATCCATGCTTCCAAAAGTTGAAGCTGCGGTACGTTTCGCAGAATCAAAACCAGGCAGAACTGCATTAATCACTCTTTTGGAAAAGGCAAAGGAAGGAATCCTTGGGAACACGGGAACGCATATTCATCGTTAACCTATTCCTCCCGAGTCCGTGGATGAAACTAACGTTTCAATAGTCATGGACTTGGGGGGCATTCCCATATTCTCAAGGATATAAGGGAGAAAAAATGTCTGACACAACACGTAAAATAAAGAGAAACGCTTCTCTGTTTGAATTGGACGGCGTTCCTAAATTTTCACAATCTCTGCCACTTGCCCTACAGCACGTGGTAGCCATGATTGTTGGATGTGTAACACCCGTAATCATCGTGACCTCAACCGCAGAAGTATCCACGGAGATTCAGGTCATCATGATCCAGGCAGCTCTTGTTTTATCAGGAATTGCCACACTTTTACAGTTATTTCCAATCCGCTTATTTGGTGATAAAATCAGGATTGGGGCAGGCCTTCCGGTAATTCTGGGGGTTAGTTTTGCCTACGTCCCCACCATGCAGTCCATTGCGGCGGATTATGATATCGGTACAATTTTGGGTGCCCAGCTTGTGGGTGGTCTGGTAGCTATTCTCGTTGGATTGTTCATGAATAAGCTCCGCCGCTTCTTCCCGCCGCTGGTAACGGGAACCGTTGTATTTACCATCGGACTTTCCCTCTATCCTACAGCCGTGGACTACATGGCCGGAGGCAGTTCCAATCCGGATTTTGGCTCCTGGCAGAATTGGCTGGTTGCTCTGATTACACTGACAATTGTTACTTTGTTAAATTACTTTGGTAAGGGAGTCTGGAAACTGGCTTCTATTCTGGTGGGTATGGTTGCAGGTTATATCATCTCCTTCTTCTTCGGTATGGTGGATTTCGCCAGCATCGGTGAAGCAAGTCTGGTACAGTTACCTCAATTTATGCCAATCACGCCTAAATTCGAGTTTTCGGCTTGTTTTGCATTTGCAATTCTCTTCGCCATCAACTCCATTCAGGCCGTGGGTGATTTCTCTGCCGTAACTTCAGGCGGGCTGGATCGGGAGCCAGAGACAAAGGAACTTCAAGGTGGTATCGTGGGATTTGGTATTACCAACATTATCTCCGCTTTCTTTGGATGCCTTCCCTCCAACCCATATGGTCAGAACGTGGGAATTGTTACCACAACGAAAGTAATTAACCGCTGTGTTTTAGGATTATCTGCCGTTATCCTGCTGATTGCTGGAATCATACCGAAATTCTCAGCTATTCTCACAACAGTACCTTATTCAGTCCTCGGTGGTGCCACCATCGGCGTCTTCGCTTCTATTGCGATGACAGGTATGAAGCTGGTTGTTGGGGACAGCATTGGATATCGGAGCACTTCCATCGTTGGTCTGGCTGCAGCTCTTGGCGTGGGTGTTTCCCAGGTCAGCGGCTCTCTCGCAGCATTTCCGGACTGGGTGACTACCGTATTCGGAAAGTCTCCAGTGGTTATTGCAACAATTGTAGCAGTCATATTGAATTTAATTATTCCTAAAGAGCCTAAAAACTCATAAAAGCTTAAGAAGTTCTCCAGATTTTATTAAGATGAATTTGATACACTATCCTGTACATACAGAAAGTGAGGACTTGCTCCATGAATCAAGCATTATTTTATCATCTGTCAGAACTTCTTAGATTTATTCCAATATGTCTCATATGCGGGGTTATACTTTACCTGGTTTATCGAATTGCAGGACTGAAGGGACGTGGGCTTCATATATTGGGAATCACTATTTTTTGTTGTATCCTGGAATTGATATTTTGCATTACCGGATTACCGGATGTTACCTCCTTTCACTTCCAGTTACGAGGAAATATCAACCTGACTCCTTTTGCTATGTCAGATCTTTACCAATATGTGACCAATATCATCCTGTTTCTTCCGGTTGGATTCTTTCTTCCCCTGCTCTGGCAGCAATTTATCCGCCCTCTTCACACGGTGGGGACAGGCTTTCTGCTGTCTCTGGGGATTGAGCTTATCCAGCTCTTTACATACAGGGCTACGGACATCGATGATTTGCTGATGAATACGTTAGGTACAGTGGCAGGTTATCTTCTATTCCGTATACTGTCTCGAATATTTACTGCTTTGATGAAAAGATTTCAGATTTCGTGGACTTTATATAGGTTTGCTGGTTTTGAATATCTCTTTTGTATCATCATAACATTGATACTTCACTTTTTAGCAGTGCTTCTGCAATTTTGATTTTTATATAGACATGGCCGTAATTTTGCGGACCGGATAATCTTCCGGTTCCGTAAAATCGCGGCCATATTTTTTTCATTCCTGGATTTGATTTTTTCCATCCACAACTTTTTCGACGGCATTTAGTATATTTTCATAACCGGTACAACGGCATAGATGTCCGGAAATAAGTCTCCTCAATTCCTCCCGGCTGTACTTCTTCCCCGTTCCCACAATCTCCACAGCAGTCATAATCAGGCCTGGAGTGCAAAATCCACACTGCACCGCCGCCTCATCCACAAATGCCTGCTGAATGGCAGAAAGCTCTCCATTTGGCCCTTTCAGGCCTTCCACGGTAGTGATATGCTTCCCCTCTGCCCAGACCGTAAGATACATGCAGGAATCAATGGCAGTTCCGTCCACCAAAACCGTACAGGCTCCACATTCCCCGACTTCACAACCTTTTTTTACACTTGTGAGATGGAGGCGGTTACGCAAAGTATCCACCAGTGCCTCTCGTTCATCGATGGCAGTCTCTATCTCTTTCCCATTTACAACTATTTTTATGATTCTAAGCAAGGTCTACACCTCCTCCATTCAAAACTGCCTGCCCGAAAGCACGTTTCGCCAGTTCTTCCACCAGATGAAGTCTGAATTCCTTGGATGCACGCCAACTGGAACGGGGACTTACCTCTTCCAGGGCACCCTTTCCAATCATTTCATATAGATTAGGAGAGAGTTCTCTGCCCTTTAACTGCTCTTCTATCTTCCTGCAGCGAATTGGCGTGGGGGCGGCCACTGCGAAAGCCAGGCGAATGTCCTCCAACCTCCTTTTATCCTCTGAAAGTTTCAGCCAGACCGCACAGCCTAAGGTGGCGATTTCCATGGCTTCCCGCTTCCCATACTTGATATAATGTCCCGTATACCCTCGATAATCTTTCTCAGCGATCCTGATTTTAGTTAGAATCTCTCCATGTTTCCTCACCGTAACGCCTGGACCGGCATACCATTCACCAATCGGTAGCTGCCGCTTTCCTTCTTTGCACTCGGTCTCCAGAACCGCATTCATCGCCAAGAGAGGCGCGCCGCAGTCCGCGCTTGTCACGCCATTACAGATATTTCCTCCGATTGTGCCCATATTTCGGATCTGTGGCCCGCCCACCTGATCCGCCGCCTCCCCCAGCATCGGCAGATGTTTCTGAATGATGGAATCATTTACAACCTGGGAAAATGTAGATGCACTGCCGATTACAATGGAATGATTCTCTTCCCTTTGGATTCCCTTCAGCGCTTCCACATCATGGATGCTGACAAGATCACAGCCGGCCAGCTTTCCTTCCCTGACTTTAATCAATACATCGGTTCCTCCGGATATCACCACTGCAGCCGGATTCGCTTCAAGTGCACGGATGGCATCATCCACGCTTTTTGCTAAATAACAAGAATTGAAATCATACATCGCTTCTTCTTTCCTCCTCTCCTGCCTTCAAATCAGCCCTGCCTCTTTAAAGCACTTTACAAGTTTTTGGGGACTTAGCGGAAGACTGTCCACCGCCACACCCGTCGCATGGAGAACCGCATTACGGATTGCAGGCGCCACAGGAATGGCGGGCGGCTCCCCAAGTGCCTTATTTCCAAAAGGTCCCGTGGGATCTTCTATTTCCACAAATTCAGCTTGAAGCTTTGGAGTGTCCATGGAAGTAGGCAGCTTATAATCCAGAAGATTACCATTTAGCAGCCTGCCCTGGTCATCGTAAAGCAACTCCTCACTCAAGGCATAACCCAGCCCCATGCTCATTCCTCCATGAACCTGTGCCTCCGCCAATTTAGGATTAATCAACCTGCCACTGTCATGTACATTGAGGATCTTCAGTACCTTTACTTTTCCGATTCGAAGATCCACCTCCACCTCCGCAAAGCAAGCTCCGCTTGAGAATGTATTATCGACGCAGTGGATACTCTCCTCCGCCGTGATATGAGATGACCGCTCAAGGCTGTAGCAAGCCTCCATAGCCAGTTCTTCTAGTCCAAGCAACCGATCCCTTCCCTCTCTCATAACAATCGCATCCTGGGCGATATCCAGCCTCACAGCCGGTATCTTTAACTTCCATGAGGCATAGTCCAAAATTTTGGCCTTCATGGTTTCAGCCGTCTTCTTCAAAGCCATGCCGCTTACATATGTCTGCCTGGATGCATAAGCACCCGTATCGAAAGGCGTCACATCCGTATCCTGGGAAGACATGATATAGATCTTTTCCTGGGATATTCCAAGCACCTCCGAAGCCATCTGAGTAAACACTGTATCGGCGCCCTGGCCAATCTCTGTTGCCCCCATCTGCAGCTGGATCGATCCGTCCTCATTCAACACCATCCGGCTGGATGCTGTCTCCAGTGAGATGGGATAGACACCGGTCTTATAACAGAAGATTGCCATCCCCACTCCCCTACGAACGTCACCAGTCTGATTATCATATTCTTTACGTTTTTGATCCCATTGGATGGAATCCCTGCCCTTCCTGATGCAGTCCAACAGGCCATAGCTGTAAAACTTAACATGGGTATGGGGATCTTCATAACCTGCCTGAACGCAATTCTTCAGCCGGAATTCCAGAGGATCCATCTGAATCAGCCCCGCCAGATCATCCACCATCGCTTCCACGGCAAATGCACTCTGAGGTATTCCATATCCCCGCATGGCCCCGCCGACTCCAAGATTCGTATACACGGTATAAGCATCCACCTCCAAAGCTTTTTCATCCCGATACATCTGCTTAAATTGATTGACCGCGTTCGCCACGATGGAATGCCCATGGGAGGCGTAACCTCCCTGATCGGAATATGCCTTCAGCCTTCTCGCCACCAGGGTTCCATCTTTTCTCACTGCGGCGCGGATATCAAAGGAGATGGGGTGCCGGGTCCTTGTGGATATAAAGGTTTCCTCCCTGGTCAATTCCAGCTTTACCCCTCTACCTCCCACCTGGGTGCTGAGAAAGGCGTTTAGAGGTTCATAAAGCACTTCCTGCTTATTGCCGAACCCGCCGCCTATGTAGGGCTTGATCACCCGGATATTCCCCCAGGACATGCCCAGAGCCTGCCCCACCACCCTGCGCACGATATGAGGGATCTGGGTGGAAGTAACTACCGTAAGCTTCCCGCTGCCGTCCATATAGGCAAATGAGACAGGGACCTCCATATGGCAGTGTTGAACACGCTTTGTCTCGTATACTTTTTCCAGAAAGATTAGCCCCTCTTCCCCTTGCACAGCCTCTTGATAGCTTTCTTCCCCAACTATAAAACCAGTATGCTTAAGCACGTTATCCGGCACATTCTCATGGACGGGTACACAGCCTTCTTCCATTGCCTGTTCCACGGAAATAATGGGGTCATATTCCTCGTATTCCACCTTTACCAGCCTGGCTGCTTTCACCGCTGCAATCTCATCCTCGGCGATAACCGCCGCCACATCATCCCCATAAAACCGAACCCGCTTATTCAAAAGCCTTCTGTCAGCCACATCCTGATGAGCCACTTCCACCGACCAGGGGTGTCCCGGAGTTGGGAATTCAATCTCCGGCACATCGAAGCAGGTGACGATTTTCAAAACTCCAGGAACAGCCAGGGCCTCTTCCAGATCAAAGGCCTTCACCACCCCGTTTGCGATGGTACTATGGACCACCCTGGCCGTCAAAAGATTCCCTGTCATCAAATCTGCAGTATATTTGGCATCTCCCGTGACTTTACCATAGGCATCCACCCGCTTCATATTCTCATGTACACCCATAAAACACACCTCCAATTCTCAGGCACATAACCATCCGTATCCGTGCCCTGAATGAAAAAAGGCGGTGAAAAATCTGTGATCCTTGACATGCGGAATCACAGTTTTCTCACCGCCTGTCATAACTTTGCTACAACCTACAAGCGAATCGTGTCTGTCTTAAAATATCTTATGTCCTTTGATGAACTTATGAAACACCCCGTCATCCCCCGATAGATAGAGGAAGCGTTCCAGCCTGTCTTTCAGCCCCAACTCCTGTGGATGGGGAATCCTGCTCTCGTCCAGAACCAGTGCATCACATTCATAACCCTCTTCAAAACTGCCGACCTTACCGAAGAAGCTTCCGCCACCTTTCGTCCCCATAAAAAAGGCTTCCTCCATGGTGATGGGCTTCAGCTGCTCACTGAGCAGGCGGTACCGCAGCTTCGATACCTGTATGGCATCTGTCATGGCTCGGAAGATGGAAAGGTTGGCACCTCCGGCCACATCCGATCCCAGACCAATCTTCATATCCTCATCCAGATACAGCCGGACCGGAGCCACGCCAGAGGTCAAGTTCTCATTGGACTGAGGGCAGTGGGCGATATAGACCCCTCTTTCCTTCATCAGCTTCATTTCCTCCAGTGTAGAGTGGACGCAATGAGCCATAATGGTGGGAACCTCACCTCCAAACAGCCCAATCCCATCATATGCATCCCCATAGAATCTGGATTCCGGTACCAGTTCCCTGACCCATGCAATCTCTCCTGCGTTTTCGGAAAGATGCGACTGCACCGGTACCTGGAACTCCTTCTGAACTCTGGCAAGCATGCTCATCAATTCATCCGAACAGGTAGGGATGAATCTGGGCGTTATAATAGGCTTTACGTGCTCATATGCATCTTGTGTCTCCACCAGCCACTGGGCGGTCTCCATAGACGCAGCCAGCGCGTTGGCCTCACAGAGATAATCCGGGGAATTCCTATCCATGTTGACTTTCCCCACATAGGCTTCTATCCCCGCATCGTCCACCAGTTCCATCAGTAATTTGGTAGCAGGAACATGGAGAGTTGCAAATATACTGGCTCTGGTGGTTCCCCCTCGTCTTAAATCATTTACAAAGATCTCATATGCCCTTTTGGCATACTCCAGATCCTGATACTTACTTTCCTCGGGGAAAGTATTGGTATTCAGCCAATCCAATAACTCCAGATCCATCTTCATACCACGGAATGAATACTGCGGCGCATGTACATGCAGGTCTGTCAGCCCCGGGATAATCAGCTTTCCGCTGTAATCCTCCATGGGCAGTTTCTGATATTGTTTTGGTATCTGTTCAAAAACCCCCTTAACCAGGCCGTTCTCACATACCAGATAACCATCAGGAACCGTCTTCAATGTCTGTTTATCCGTACTATAGCAGATATCACCTTTCAATATCCTGGTTGTTATAAATCCTTCCATAAGCCTTCCTCCTTCTTAATCTGGACTCCGATAACCTTCCTTCTCGAAAGCAGGTTACAACAAAAAGCGCAAATAATTCCTGGAAAACAAAAAAACTACCATAATTGCCATCTCCAGAGTCCACAAAATGAACTATGGCGACTTATAGGCAACTATTTACGGTAGTTGGTAGAAACGCTCAACCAGATTATGAGCATATATAACATCGCTGATATTTACTTGTTTCTATATCATTATATTACATCAGCCAAAAGATTATTTCAATATATTTTTTTAAATCCATAGAGAATTTTATCCAACGGATGCATCCCCCTGAACTTCTATAGAAAAGAACATTATCCGTGTGATGCAAAAAAACCACTGTCCTAATATTGAACAGCGGCTTTTTATTTCATCTTTAATACTAAGATGATGGTTATTCTTCTACCATGCACTCAATCTCTACTTTTCCATCCTTTGGCAAAGCAGATACGGCGATACAGGAACGTGCCGGATTATGTCCGTCGAAGAATGCTCCATAGATCTCGTTAACCTTAGCGAAATCTCCCATATCTGTAAGGAAAATTGTGGTTTTAATCACTTTGGATTTATCGGATCCAGCAGCTTTTATGATCGCATCCATATTCTTCAGGGAGTTCTTAGCCTGCTCTTTTACATCATCCGGAATCTCTCCGGTTGCCATGTCAAATCCCAGCTGACCTGAGACAAAGAGGATTCCATTGCTCTTTACTGCCTGTACATATGGTCCAATTGCTGCTGGTGCCTCTGTTGTACTAATAATTTCTTTTGCCATAATTCATATCTCCTTTTCTAACTCTCTCATCTTTTACTGCATCCCAAGCTCTTGCTTCGCCTTGGCCAGGTAGCGGTACACCGTCGGTTCACTCATCGCCAACTTATCAGCGATATAGCATACACTGCCTTTCAGCAGGAATGCCCCCTCGGTGTAGAATTCATTGATAATCTCTTGTTTCACCTGCTGGGTAGAAGCGTCTATATTCAAGCGCTTATCCATAACAGTATGATATACCGCTTCCAAAGCACTGCTTCCCGCATCCGCCAAAACTTCCCCTTCATAATGTGTAGCTCCTGGCTGATTCGCAGGCTTATTCTCTCCCAGGCCAACACTTTCAATAAAGTCTTTCAATTCCATGAAGGCCTTTACATTGAAGTTGACACATAAGGCCCCTATTGCTTTTCCAGACTCATTCCGAATCAACATCGTGGAAGAAGAAAATGGCGTGCCGTCCTTTCCACTGGCTTCATGCTGTACGATAAAGCTCTTTCCCTTTCCATGTTCTGCCACATCATCCTGTAACATCTTCATGGCCACGTTTGTCATTGGCGAACCAACTTTTCTTCCACTGAGATGCCCGTTGACAATGGCAATCACCGCATGTTCCGGATCCGTAAAATCATGAAGCACCACCTCATATTGATTGCCTAAGGCTTTTCCCAGAAAGTCAACTACTGCAACATAACGCCTTAGCTCTTGATTCATATTTGGCTCTTCCCCTTTCCAACATTGTCTTAATTATAACACACCAATAATTTTTTATCAATATTATGATAATTTTTTATTAAACCTAAAAATTATTTAGATGACAAATCCGTATTCCTCACAATCTTTCTAATGGGCAGAATACTTCCCGGTGACACCGATACCCCATCCACTCCCATGGATAAAAAATCTGTGATCAGATTCGAATCTGCACCAATCTCTCCACAGATGCTCGCCTGGATTCCAGCCTTATGGGCACTTTCCACCACAATGGCGATCATCTTACGCACCGCAGGATGATATGGGTCATAGAATGGATCCAAATTAGGGTTCTGACGGTCCATGCCCAGAGTATATTGGGTCAGGTCGTTGGTTCCAATACTGAAAAAATCTACTTCTTGGGCCAGCTCCTCACTTACCATTACGGCCGCAGGCGTCTCAATCATAATTCCTTGCTCTGGATTGCCCATCGGGATGTTCTGGCCGATTAACTCCATTTTGGATTCCTCAACCAATTCTTTCACCTTCCGAATTTCCCAAAGGCTGGTGATCATCGGATAGAGGATGGACAGATTTCCATAGGCGCTTGCCCGGAGTAATGCCTTTATCTGCGTCTTGAAGATCTCGGGCCTGGTAAGGCTGACACGGATCCCCCTCAGTCCGAGGGCCGGATTTTCTTCCTTTTCCATCTGAAAATACGCACATTGCTTATCGGCTCCGATATCCAGGGTTCGAATGATTACCTTCTTGTTCCCCATGGTTTCAAGGACGGACTTATAAGCCAGGAACTGTTCCTCTTCCGTGGGAAACCGATCCTCCTCCAGGTAGAGAAATTCACTGCGGAAGAGGCCGATGCCGGCGGCGTCATTTGCCTTCACCGCCTCCAGATCTCCCAGATTTCCAATGTTGGCATAAATCGCGACCCTCCTGCCATCCAAAGTGATATCAGCACTGCCTTTTAACCGTGCCAGCTGTTGCTTTCTTTCTGACTCTTCCCTTTGCAACTCCTTGATTTTCTTCTGAGTCTCTTCGTCGGGTTCCAGATATATCACTCCTCTTTCTCCATCCACGGCTGCCAGCTTTCCATCCAGACAGTCATCAAGGGGAATCTGAACTCCGATTAGAGCGGGAATCCCCATGGTTCTGGATAGTATGGCGGCATGGGAATGAGTAGAGCCTTGAACGGTCACAAAGGCAAGAATCTTCTCCCTATCCATCTGTATCGTTTCAGACGGTGTCAGATCCTCCGCCAGAAGTATAACCGGCCCTTCCAGATTTGCAGCCTTTTGATCGCCTCCCATCAGTACGGCAATCACCCGGTCGGAGATATCCCTCATATCAGTTGCCCGTTCCTTCATATATGCGTCATCCACGGATTCAAACTTTTTGACATAGATATCCCTGGTTGTTTTCACTGCATATTCGGCGTTGA
>DVNN01000010.1 GCA_018714325.1 Candidatus Pelethocola excrementipullorum | reverse complement strand
ATGTCAAAATCGCTGCATCATAATTATATAGGAACGGAACATCTGCTGCTTGGACTTTTAAAAGAGGGTACGGGGGTAGCAGCACAGGTGCTCAATGAAAATGGTGTGGAATTGCAGAAGGTCTTAGAACTGATCGATTAATTGATTGCGCCGGAGACACCGATTGTTACAGCAGAGGCAGGGGAGTATTCGCCGAGAGCCGCAAGAGTGCTAGATGGTGGAATAAAGGAGGCAATGCGTTTTCACTCAGAAAAAATAGGAACAGAACATATTCTGATTGCCATGATGAAAGAGACGGACTGTGTGGCAGCAAGACTTCTTAATACATTAGCGGTCAATATACAAAAAATGTATGTGGATACACTGATTGCAATGGGAGAAGATGCAAGCCTTTATCGTGAAGAATTCCAAAACGGTAAAATCGGACGAAAAAAAGGCAGTGAAGGAACGCAGGTCTTAGATCAGTATTCCAGAGACTTGACGGAACTGGCACGTGAGGAAGCACTTGATCCGGTTGTTGGAAGACAGGCAGAGATTGATCGCGTGATTCAGATTTTAAGCAGGCGCAGCAAAAACAACCCATGTCTGATTGGAGAACCGGGAGTTGGAAAAACAGCCATCGTGGAGGGAATTGCAGAGCGTATCGTGACAGGTATGGTGCCGGATACCGTTTTTGGAAAGCGCGTCGTGTCCTTAGATCTTTCCGGCATTATTGCGGGTTCTAAATACCGTGGTGAGTTTGAGGAACGAATTAAAAAGGTAATACAGGAAGTAACCAGGGCGGGAAATGTCCTTTTATTTATCGATGAACTTCATACGATTATCGGCGCAGGTGGTGCAGAGGGGGCAATTGATGCTTCTAATATTTTAAAACCTGCATTGGCGCGGGGAGAAATTCAGATTATTGGGGCGACGACGATTGATGAATCTACTAAGCGGGAGAAGGAACTGGAAGCGGAAATCTCATCCCATCAGGCAGAGCTGGATGCTCAGAGTGAGCAGGAAAGCGAAAAGAACCGGAGTTTGGAATCCATCCGTCTGGAATTTGCCAATGTGGGACAAAAATACGAGTTCCTGCGACTGAATATGGAGCGGCTGGATGATGAAATGAGGCGCTTTCAAGAGGAAGAAGCTCAGATCGTACAGTCCATTGAGGAAGAAGCGGGAGATATCTCCAAAAAAGAAGGAGATATCCAGGAGATTCAAAAGACCATTGAGGCAGCGGTTGTGACCGGAACGGAGAATGAAGCCCAGATGCAGGAATTCCTGAAGAAGAAGGAAGAGCTGAATCAATCCCATAAATCCTTTTTCGAAAAGAGAGAGGAATTATCGAAGCACATCAATCTGATGGATAAGGAGTGTTTCCGCCTTAACAGCCAGAAAGAAAAACTGGAGGAAACCAAGGAAAATCAGATTAACTACATGTGGGAAGAGTATGAGATAACGCCGGGGCACGCACAGACTTACCGGATGGAGGAGCCTCTGGAACGTAGCGAGATTCGAAAGCTGGTATCCGGTTTGAAAGACGATATCCGAAAGCTGGGTCCTGTCAATGTAAATGCGATTGAAGACTATAAAGAGCTTTTAGAGCGTCATAGTTTCCTGGAAAACCAGCATACCGATCTGGTGAAGGCAGCAGAGACACTGAAGGATATCATCGAGGAATTAGACACGGGTATGAGAAAGCAGTTTACCGAGAAATTCCAGGAAATCAAGGTTGAATTCGATAAAGTGTTCAAGCAGCTCTTCGGAGGTGGTAAGGGAACGCTGGAATTGACCGAGGACGAGGATGTGTTGGAGGCCGGAGTACGGATTATCAGTCAGCCGCCTGGTAAGAAACTGCAGAATATGATGCAGCTTTCCGGTGGTGAGAAGGCGTTGACGGCAATTGCACTGCTCTTTGCCATTCAGAATCTGAAACCTTCGCCCTTCTGTCTTCTGGATGAGATCGAGGCAGCACTGGATGATTCCAATGTTACCAGGTTTGCCCAGTATCTTCATAAGTTGACAAAAAATACGCAATTTATTATTATTACACATAGAAGAGGAACCATGAATGCGGCGGACAGACTCTATGGTATTACCATGCAGGAGAAGGGTGTATCCACCCTGGTATCCGTCAATCTAATAGAAAATGAACTGGACAAGTGACATTATAGGAGGTAATCGGGTAATGCCTGAAGAAAAAGTAGGCTTTTTTAAGCGCCTGGTAAAAGGACTAAATAAGACCAGGGATAGCATCGTGTCGGGAATTGACGCTATTTTCAGCGGATTTTCCAGCATCGACGATGATTTTTATGAAGAAATTGAAGAGATTTTGGTTATGGGGGATATTGGAATCAATACCACCACAGCCATTATTGAGAATCTGAAAAAAGAAGTGAATGAACGACATATTAAGGAGCCTTCAGAATGTAAGCAACTCCTGATTGACAGCATCAAAAAGCAGATGGCGGTGGGTGAGACCGCATATGAATTCGAACATCGAAAATCCGTGGTGCTGGTGATCGGTGTCAATGGAGTGGGAAAGACAACATCCGTAGGTAAATTAGCAGGAAAGTTAAAGGATCAGGGTAAAAAGGTGATTCTGGCCGCGGCGGATACCTTCCGTGCTGCGGCAGGGGAGCAGCTGACCCAGTGGGCAAGCCGTGCCGGCGTGGAAATCATCGGAGGACAGTCCGGGGCGGATCCGGCTTCCGTAGTCTATGACGCGGTGGCGGCGGCAAAAGCCAGAAATGCAGATGTTCTGCTCTGCGATACCGCTGGACGACTTCACAACAAGAAAAACCTGATGGAAGAGCTGAAAAAAATATACAGAATTCTGGAAAAGGAATACCCGGAAGCCTATCTGGAGACGCTGGTGGTTCTGGATGGAACCACAGGACAGAATGCTCTGGCACAGGCTCGTCAATTCAACGAGGTGGCCAATGTTACCGGAATTATTTTGACCAAACTAGATGGTACGGCAAAGGGTGGAATCGCTGTGGCGATTGAATCCGAGCTGGATATCCCTGTAAAATATATCGGAGTCGGAGAGAGTATTGATGACCTTCAAAAATTTAATTCGGAAGAATTTGTCAATGCCCTGTTTGATGTTTCTAACGAAAGCTGATTTAGCATAGGACTAAGGCCGTACAGGCAGAAAGAGTGGGAAAATGGAAGAGAATGAGAAGAAGGAACTTCAGAAGAAACGGCCGGAAGAGATGCTGACCATTGAGAAATTTGAGGAGGCATCAGAAACCGTAAAACAGGTGATCCAAGAGACGAAACTGGTGTACAGCAAATATCTCAGCGAGCAGTCCGGAAACAAGGTGTATCTCAAACCAGAGAACATGCAGCTTACCGGAGCCTATAAACTGAGAGGTGCTTATTATACCATCAGCACCTTGAGTGAGGAAGAACGCAAAAAAGGCCTGATAACCGCTTCAGCAGGAAACCATGCCCAGGGTGTGGCCTATGCAGCCCAGTGTTTTGGGCTAAAGGCCGTCATCGTGATGCCCACCACGACGCCATTGATTAAGGTGGAACGTACCAAGAGTTATGGTGCAGAGGTAGTTCTGCATGGAGACGTCTATGATGAGGCGTGTGCAAAGGCTTATGACCTGGCAGCAGAAGAGGGATATACCTTCATCCATCCTTTCGACGATCTTCGTATCGCAACAGGACAGGGAACCATTGCGATGGAAATCATTCAGGATCTGCCGTTGGTGGATTATATTCTGGTACCCATCGGTGGAGGTGGTCTGGCTACCGGAATCTCCGCCCTGGCCAAAATGCTGAAACCCAACATCAAGGTCATCGGAGTGGAACCGGCAGGTGCCGCCTGTATGAAGGAGTCTATGAAGAACGGGAAGGTTACGACCATCTCTCATGTGAACACCATCGCCGATGGTACCGCCGTCCAGACCCCAGGCAGCAAGCTATTCCCATTTCTTCAGAAAAACCTGGATGATATCATCACCGTGGAAGACAGCGAGCTTGTGGTGGCCTTCCTCGATATGGTGGAGAATCATAAGATGATCGTGGAGAATTCCGGACTTCTGACCGTAGCGGCGCTGAAGCATCTGGACGTGAAGGGGAAAAAGGTGGTATCCATCTTAAGCGGAGGTAACATGGATGTAATTACCATGTCCTCGGTTGTGCAAAATGGACTGATAGCCAGAGATAGAATCTTCACCATCTCCGTTCTGCTTCCTGACAAGCCAGGCGAGCTGGTAAGGGTATCCAGCGTGATTGCCGGACAAAATGGCAATATTATCAAATTGGATCATAACCAGTTTTTCAGTACAAACCGAAACGCGGCAGTGGAATTGAAAATAACATTGGAAGCCTTCGGTACGGATCATAAGAATAAAATAATCAAGGCCCTGGAAGAATCAGGCTATCGGCCGAAGATTACCCGCCCTAACTTATAAGTAACATCTATAGAGACAGCAGTGCAAATTCTGCCATAATTACATAGAAAGATGTAAGGGTCGAAAGGAGAAATAAAAATGGAAAAATCAAAAGTGTTTTATACCAGCATGCGTACAGGCACGCATACAAATCTGCCTAAAAAACTAAAAAAACTTATTACCACAGCCGGCATCGGGGATATAGATTTTGAAAAGAAATTCGCGGCCATTAAGATCCATTTTGGCGAGCCGGGGAACCTGGCATATCTTCGTCCTAATTATGCTAAGGTGGTGGTGGATGCCATCAGGGAACTGGGTGGAAAGCCATTCCTGACGGACTGCAACACTTTGTATGTGGGAGGCAGAAAGAATGCGCTGGATCATATTGACAGCGCCTATGAGAATGGATACTCGCCATTTTCAACCGGATGCCATGTGATCATCGGTGACGGACTGAAGGGAACCGATGACGTGGAAGTGCCGGTGGAAGGCGGAGAATACGTGGAAAATGCTAAGATAGGCAGAGCCATCATGGATGCGGACGTGTTCATCTCTCTATCTCATTTCAAGGGACATGAAGCCACAGGCTTTGGCGGCTGTCTGAAGAATATCGGTATGGGCTGCGGCTCACGCCGCGGTAAGATGGAGATGCACAGTGCCGGAAAACCCCATGTGGATCAGGAGAAGTGCGTGGGCTGTAAGCTGTGTACCAGAGAATGTGCCCACAGCGCCATCACGGTGGAGAACAAGAAGGCCTCCATCGACCACGATAAATGTGTGGGATGCGGCAGATGTATCGGTGCCTGTCCCCATGATGCGGTCCGTGCGGCCTCTGATGAATCCAACGATATCCTGAACTGCAAGATTGCAGAATACAGCAAGGCTGTAATCGCAGGAAGATCCAACTTCCATATCAGCCTTGTCATCGATATTTCACCATTTTGTGATTGCCATGGTGAGAATGATGCACCCATCGTTCCTGATGTGGGGATGTTTGCGTCCTTTGACCCGGTGGCTCTGGATATCGCGTGTGCTGATGCGGTGAATAAGCAGCCAATCCTGCCAGGAAGCCTTCTGGACGAATCAGACCATGAAGGACATGATCATTTCAGCGCGGTGTTCCCGGCCACGAACTGGAGAAGCTGTGTGGAGCACGCCGAGAAAATCGGTCTTGGCAAGCGGGAATATGAATTAATTGAAGTTAAGTAAGACGAGTTACATTGGGGAGAGTCATCGGAAATTGAGGATGACTTTCCCTTAATTCTTAGAACAGGAGAGAACATGAATCAAAAACAGAGTCAATTATTAGAGAACTTGAATCAATGGGCAAGAGAAGATGTCTGCGTGGCATTTTCCGGTGGTGTGGACAGCTCCCTTCTGCTCCATCTGGCTGTACAGGCTGCCAATCAACATGGAACAAAGGTCTATGCGGCTACCTTCCAGACAGAACTCCATCCACAGGCGGATTTGGACATTGCTAAAAAGGTGGCGGCAGATGCCGGAGCAATCCACGTGATTATGGAGGTAAATGAATTTGAGGATGATAGGATTCTGGAAAACCCGGTAAATCGTTGTTATCTCTGCAAGAAGCTTTTATTTACCAATCTTTTGAACTTTGCCAAGGAGAAGGGGATCCACACCGTCTATGACGGAACCAATGCCGACGATCTGAAAGTCTACCGTCCGGGTCTTCAGGCGGTGAAGGAAATGGGGGTATATAGTCCTCTGGCCATGGCAGGACTCACCAAGGAAGAAGTGAGAAGCTGGGCAGAAGAATGTGGTATCTCCGTATCCAGACGTCCTTCGGCCCCTTGTCTGGCCACCAGACTCCCCTATGGCACGAGAATTGAAAAATCCGTGTTGGAATGCATCGATGCCGGGGAGGAGTACCTCAAAACCCTGGGATTTCCCAATGTGCGTATACGTCAGCATGGCGATATCAGTAGAATCGAGGTGGAGAAGAAAGATTTTCCGGCTATTTTAGAGCGGGGGGATCAGATTGTTGCCCAACTGAAAGCATTAGGACTCAGGTACATCACCTTGGATCTCCAGGGATTCCGCTCCGGCAGCATGGATGAATATCTTTAAAATGAATCGATGGAGCATGAATTGCTACGCAAGCATGAAAAGCATGCCCTTTTGACCCTGGCATCCATCATAAATTATTGTGTCAAGAAAAAACACTTGACAATGGGAAAAACCTGTTGTATGATGCAAAAGGTGATGATTTATGGATAAATTAATAGAACAGGCATTACTATATGATTTTTACGGTGAACTGCTGACGGAACACCAACGTCGGGTGTACGAAGAAGTGGTTCTGAATGATTATTCCATCAGCGAGGTGGCTCTGGAAGCTGGAATCAGCCGGCAGGGAGTTCACGATATGATAAAGCGTTGCAGTAAGATTTTGGAAGGCTATGAATCCAAACTGCACCTGGTTGAAAAATTCATTCATATCAAGGAAAATGTGAATCGTATTCGAGAATTGACACATAGTGTTACGCAGTCCGAAGTGATGCGTCAGATAGATGAGATATCCAAGGATATCCTGGAGGAATTATAGTAGATGGCATTTGAAAGTTTAACGGATAAACTGCAGAATGTATTCCGAAATCTGAGGGGCAAAGGACGTCTGACAGAAGCAGACGTGAAGATAGCCCTGAAGGAAGTTAAGATGGCGCTTTTAGAAGCTGATGTTAATTTCAAAGTGGTAAAACAGTTCATCAAGGCCGTACAGGAACGTGCGGTGGGACAAGATGTCATGAACGGATTGAATCCGGGACAGATGGTAATCAAGATCGTCAATGATGAGCTGGTTAAGCTGATGGGCAGCGAGACCACCGAAATAGCATTGAAGCCGGGTAACGAGATCACGGTCATTATGATGGCAGGTCTACAGGGTGCTGGTAAAACCACCACCACGGCCAAGATTGCCGGAAAGCTGAAGGCCAAGGGCAGAAAGCCGTTGCTTGTAGCCTGTGATATCTACCGGCCCGCGGCGATTACCCAGTTGCAATTGAACGGTGAAAAGCAGGACGTGGAGGTCTTCTCCATGGGCGATAAGCAAAAACCTGTGAACATCGCAAAAGCAGCGATCGAACACGCCAGAAATAACAATTTCAATGTGGTGATTTTGGATACTGCAGGACGTTTGCACATCGATGAAGAGATGATGCAGGAATTGATTGAGATTAAAGAAGAGATCCAGGTGGATCAGACAATATTAGTGGTGGATGCCATGACAGGACAGGATGCGGTCAATGTATCCGAACTGTTTAATACAAAAGTAGGCATCGACGGGGTCATCCTCACCAAGATGGATGGAGATACCCGAGGCGGAGCCGCCTTGTCTATCAAGGCAATCAGCGGTAAACCGATTCTCTTTATCGGTATGGGAGAAAAACTTTCGGATTTGGAACAGTTCTATCCCGATCGTATGGCATCCCGTATCCTGGGTATGGGAGATGTGATGAGTTTGATTGAAAAGGCTCAGGAAAACATCGACCAGGATAAAGCCAAAGAGATGGAACAAAAACTGAAAAAAGCCCAATTTGGATTCGATGATTATCTGGAGAGTATGGAACAGATGAAGAAGATGGGCGGTATCGGCAGCGTGCTGGGAATGTTCCCGGGCATGAGCGGTAAGCTTCAGGATATTGAAAGTGCCATCGATGAAAAAGACATGGCGCGCAAAGAGGCAATCATCTATTCCATGACGCCGAAGGAGAGATCCAATCCGGATTTGCTGAATCCATCCAGAAAAGCCAGAATTGCAAAAGGTGCCGGCGTGGATGTGGCTGAGGTAAACCGATTTGTGAAACAATTCGAACAGTCCAGAAAGATGATGAAACAGATGCCTGGTCTTTTAGGAGGCAAGGGCAAGAAACGCGGAGGTTTCAAACTGCCGTTTTAGCCGGCAAGTTTGTTCTCAATAGATAGAATATTAACTCACAGGGAGGTGAATGCAATGGCAGTAAAGATTCGTTTGAGAAGAATGGGACAGAAAAAAGCTCCTTTCTATAGAATCGTTGTAGCAGATTCCAAGTCTCCAAGAGACGGAAGATTTATCGAGGAAATCGGAACATATGATCCGAATTGTGATCCTAGTGTATACAGCGTTAACGAAGAAGCAGCTAAGAAATGGCTTGCTAACGGTGCTCAGCCTACAGAGGTTGTAAGTAAAATCTTCAAGCTGGCTGGTATTGAAAAATAAGTACGGTTCGGAGGTGACTTGTAATGAAAGAATTAGTAGAAGTAATTGCAAAATCTCTGGTTGAGAATCCGGACGAAGTGGTCGTTACCGAGACCGAAAGCGGGGATTCCGTATTGGTGGAATTAAAGGTAGCTCCTTCTGATATGGGTAAAGTCATCGGAAGGCAGGGTCGAATTGCCAAGGCAATCCGTGCCGTTGTAAAGGCAGCTTCCTCCAAATACGACAAGAAAGTTGTAGTAGAAATTCTTCAGTAATGTTTTGAATATTGAGGTGTTTTGCTAAAGGTGATACCCCCGGGAGAAATCTGTTCCTATATGGCAGTTCTTCCGGGGGTATCATTGCTAATTCGATATATGGATGGTTCATAAATAGAAAATAGCCTTTGTTTTAAGGTGGGAGGTTTTCCATGGAAGAATTTTTAAAGGTAGGGGTTATCAGCTCCACTCACGGTGTGCGGGGAGAAGTTAAGGTATTTCCCACCACGGATGATGTAAAGCGATTCAAGAAGTTAAAGACTGTTTATATGGATTTTGCGGGAGAAAGAATGTTGCTGGAGATAACAGGTGTAAAATTCTTTAAGCAGTTCGCCATATTGAAGTTTAAAGGAATTGACAACATAGACGATGTGGAAATTTACAAAGGCTGCGACCTCTATGTTGAGCGCAAAGATGCGGTCCCTTTGAAAGAGGACGAGTATTATATCGCCGATTTGATCGGAATGGAAGTGTTTACGGAAGACGGAAAATTATTTGGCACCTTGAAAGATGTGTTGGAGACAGGAGCCAATGATGTATATATAGTGGATACAGAGGAGCATAAAGAGGTGTTGATTCCAGCCATTAAGGAGTGCATCCTGGAAGTGGATGTCAAAGGACAGAAAATGGTGGTCCACCTGTTGGAGGGGCTGCTATGAGATACCATGTGCTGACTTTGTTTCCGGAGATGATCGACCAGGCGGCCAATACCAGTATATTGGGCAGGGCCGTGAAGAATGGCAGCATCCAGGTGGAAACCACCAATATCAGGGATTATTCCGCCAACAAGCATATGCGGGTGGATGATTACCCCTATGGGGGCGGTGCTGGGATGGTCATGGAGGCGGAACCAGTCTATAGAGCCTATGAGGCTGTGAAAGAGAAAATAGGTCATAAGCCCAGAACCATCTATCTGACCCCCCAGGGAAAGGTGCTGAACCAGACCATGGTGGAGGAATTCGCCCTTGATGAGGACCTGGTGCTGATCTGCGGTCACTATGAAGGGATTGATGAGCGCGTTTTGGAAGAGGTTGTGACAGATTACGTCTCCATCGGAGATTATGTACTGACCGGAGGAGAACTGGGCGCGATGGTGATGATTGATGCGATCTCCAGATTTGTGCCGGGGGTTCTCTCGAATGAAGAGTCCTCCCAGTTTGAATCCCTGCAGGACAACCTTTTGGAATATCCCCATTATACCAGGCCGGAAGTCTGGCATGAGAAAAGGGTGCCTCAGGTACTGTTGTCAGGTGACCATAAGAGGATAGAGGCCTGGAGATATGAGCAGTCGGTCTTAAGGACGACAGAGAGACGTCCGGATCTGCTGAGGAAAAGTTATCGGGTGCACTGTGCCTTTTATGGCGGAATGGAAAGCGGTGCCGGACAGCTGAACGAAGCCCTGTCCAGATATGGGACACTACTGGATTTTAACCGTAAAAAGCTAAGGAAGCAGCGGTACCACTTCGAACGACAGGATCTGCTTGTTGTTATGGTGGACGAAGAAATCCTGAAGAATCCGGGAGAGCCGGAGGCATTTTCCAATGTCAGAGGGAAGAAGACTCCCTGTATGGCCGTAATCACCACCCAAGAGGAACAATTGGGACAGGTGGAAGAGAAGTTAAAGGCCATGTTTGATAAACAAGGTTTTCTATATAAAAAGACCTACCACTTACCTTCCTTGGAGAAGGTGGATAAGTTGAATGAAATCGCTCTGGATATTCGAAGGAAAATGGAAGAGATCCACGAAAAATAACTCAAAAGTAGGAGAAAAAGCCCTATCTGCTGTAAAAAAATCTTGCATTTGGGAAATACTTATAGTATAATAATCGATGTTGTGAGAAAAGGAGATGGTCCGCTGTCACGGTTATCGGTGATATGAACATCCAAATCAAATAAAGGAGAGATAACATGAACGAAATTATCAAGAAAATTGAAGCTGAGCAGTTAAAAGAAAAAATGCCTGAATTCAGCGTAGGCGACACCGTAAGAGTACACGGTAAAATCAAAGAGGGTAATCGTGAGAGAATCCAGATCTTTGAAGGTGTTGTAATGAAGAAACAGGGCGGAAGCAATAGAGCAACCTTTACTGTACGTAAGAAATCCAACGGAATCGGTGTTGAAAAGACATGGCCGTTGCATTCTCCTAATGTAGAAATGGTAGAAGTTGTAAGACGTGGTAAAGTAAGACGTGCAAAACTGAATTACTTAAGAGACCGCGTAGGTAAAGCTGCTAAGGTAAAAGAGCTTGTTAAATAATTAATGATAGTAACTATTGAGGAGATTATTCAGCGTCGCCGTGAAAATCGAAGGAATTTGAGCATTAGCTCTGAAGTCGTTAATTCGCGTGTCTCAGCTTCCTTGGAAGTTGTGAAACTGGATAGTCACCTGTTGTGTTTACTCCGAGAATCACAGGGACTTATACGCAGGTATATAGTCCCTGTTTTCGAATGAGGAAAAGTGTATGGGATTCAGTCCAAGGTATGTAAAAGATTATTTTGTACAGAGTAAGCTTAAGACAGTCCTGATTTGGATTGTGGAGATTGCTTTGGTTGTGCTGCTGGCAGCCGGTGTATCATTCTTTTTCTGTAAGAGCATCGTGGTGCAGGAAGGTTCCATGGAACCTACGCTGACGGCCGGCAACCGCGTACTGATCAATTCAGCCGCCTATAAACTGTCATCTCCCGAGCGTGGTGATATCGTGGTGTACCGTACTACAGAAGATGCGAAATCAAGCCTTCATATCAAGCGGATTATTGGTCTTCCTGGGGAGACGGTACAGATTAAGGATGGACAGATTTTGATTGACGGTGAGACCTATGTGGAACAGAAGGATTTTCCGGCCATTACCAATCCGGGATTGGCGGAGGATGCCATAAAACTGGGAAGTGGGGAATATTTTGTGTTGGGAGACAACCGAAATAACAGTGAGGACAGCCGTCATGTTGACGTGGGCAATATTAAGAAGAAAAACATCGTGGGCAAACTCTGGTTTGTAGTTTCCCCCATGGACAGATTTGGTATCTTAAAGAAATGATTCGGTTGTCAAAAACCCATCCCGTCTGAAAAGTACGGGGTGGGCTTTTGACAATCGAATAAAGTGATGATACCAGGGTCAAAAGGTCATGCTTTTCATGCTTGCATGAAAAAGCATGAGTTTGGGACCCGCAAAACATGAGAAAGTAGCCCGAATAGGGCGGATTTCGAATGTT
>DVNN01000120.1 GCA_018714325.1 Candidatus Pelethocola excrementipullorum | reverse complement strand
GGAGATCTTCTCCCTACTGAGAATGATATGATTGAGCAATTTGGTGTCAGCCGAGTGACAGTAAGAAAAGCGATGGATATGCTTATGAGCGATGGTCTGATTGGGAAGCGCCGGGGGTACGGTGCTTTCGTAGAACAGAAAAAGATGGAACAGCGCTTAAATAAAGTCGTCCATTTTTCTAACGATATGGAGCAGAGGGGATACAAAGCTTCTGTAAAGTTGTTGGAAAACCGAAAAGTTATGGCCACCAAGACGATTGCCCAGGCTCTTTCCATTCCGGAAGGTCATCCTCTGATACATATTAACCGCCTCCGCTATGCCGATGGAGTTCCGATGTGCATTGAAAGTGCCTACCTCATCTATGATTGGTGTCCGGAGGTACTGGAGCAGGATTTTGCAAAGTTCTCTTTGCGTCACTTTCTTGAAGAGAACTATGATATTGTATGGAAAAGAGCATTTCAAAAAATATTTGCCGTGAAGGCAAATGCGCAGATTGCAAGCAATTTGAATATCAAAGATGGAGATCCGATGATCTATCTGGAAAGAATTTCTTTCGACAAAGATAATGTGCCCGGGGAATATCTTCAGAGCTACTACCGCGGTGACACATTTTATCTCACGGCAGAATTAGAGGCTTAGAATCGATTTGGCAAGAAGCCTGCTGGCTGGTTTGACACCGGTCAGCAGGCTCTGCGGCTAGTGTCTTGACCCGTTCATCTTTAGACTAATAGTGCTGAATATTTTGTCAGCCTGCAAGGCGGAAGAAGAAGACGTAGCGGTGGCTACGTCAACTGATGACAACGCAGCAGATGGCAAAATAGGCAATGCTATTAGGCTAATTATGAACGATACATCACACTAGTTCCTTTTTAGATAAGAAGCCATATTTTCACCCAGCTTTACTAAGATACTATGACCTTGTCTGTCTTCGGCTACACTGGAATCCGGTTCAAAGACCATGTTCCAATAATGGCTGCTGATAACCGGCATCTCGCTGAAGGTAAAGTATTTGTTCAGGCGGTCAAGGGTAGCGGTGGCTCCAGCGCGATAACAGCTGGCTACTGCGGCGGCAGGTTTTCCGGCAAGTAACCGTCCGTGCGTACTGGCGGCATAGAAAACCCGGTCAAGCAGGGCGCACAGCGCTCCATTTGGCCCTGCAAAATAGACGGGTGAACCAATGATGACACCATCTGCTTTTACCATAGCATCAATCAATGCGTTGCATGGGTCATCGTCAAATACACAGCGATATGTACTGCTGCACTTCTTACAATCGATACAGCCACGTATCATTTTTGTACCAATGTGAAATTGTTCTGTCTGGATTCCTTTATTGTTGAGAACTTTTTCAACAACAGAAAGCGCAGAAAATGTGCTCCCTTTTGCATGAGGACTACCATTTATCAATAATACTTTCATACCTTATTCATCCTCATCTATTCTTTCAAGCTTGAAAATTACCGGACGAGTCCCATCATTGCAGGATGCAATCATAATTCGCTCATCGGCCGACCAGCCTTTCATAATAGAACCGCCTTGTATAGCAGAATACACATAGCGGCTGATGCAATCCCATGCCTCGGCACAAAAGCCCCCATTCATCATACGAAAAAAGTCATCAATGCCTACAATCCATTCCTGTCCTTCCTCAAAAAACTCGCACTTGCCTGCTTTGGGATTTGCCAGATACTTTTCCTGTAAGTCTGGGTATAGTTCTTTCTTTAAAACAGTGATTTTACACTTTGCCATATTTTAAATCCTCACTTGATTTTTTATTGTAATATTATTATACTTTGATATATAAGAAAATAAAAGTATGCACTTTTTTAATAGATACTATCCAAAAAGTGAGTTAGGAGATATGATGGGAAAAGAATTTGATGCCCGCCCATTTACCTACACCATGTCGTTAATTGGGGGCAAGTGGAAACTACATATTTTGTTTTGGTTAAGCATCAAGGAAGTCATGCGCTACAGCGAGCTAAAACGGGCTTTGGAGAAAATCACACATAAAATGTTGAGTGATCAATTAAAGGAATTGGAAAAAGACGGGCTGGTGCTGCGTAAAGAGTACCCACAAGTGCCGCCAAAGGTTGAATACAGCCTGACAGATATAGGCAAGTCGCTTATGCCAGTGTTAGATGGACTCTGCGATTGGGGTGTGGAACGCTTAAAAGTGGAATCAAATGAATGAGGGTATCGTATCTGTTTTACCCCCAGAAAGATCAATTCAATGCTTTCTGGGGGATTTATTCTTGGCGCGCAAACTTAATTTACTGACAGCCCTTTTTCAATTTTATTCAAAATACACATCACAGAGTAGGCAATTGTCAGATTCTATCGTTGACAACAATGTCCCCGCTTTCACGCTCTGCTAACTCTTTCATGATTTGAGGGTATTCTTTATCTAACTTATAGACCAAAAGTAAAATAACGGCAGCTACCCATATAATAAGTGGGCCGTATTTATATATATCAACAATCATATTTATTGCAGATTCCGGTTGGGTTACTGGGGCATTTACGGAAGTTACATACCCACTATAACTCATAAGCCCTGTGATAAGTGCACTTGTAATACCTGTGCCAATTTTAAAACCAAGGCTTCCACCACCGAAGATAAGACTTTCCTGCCTTATCCCATTTTTCCAATAACCATATTCTACAACATCTCCAAGCATTCCAAAAATCGTTGCCGAAAGCTGAGATACCCCAATGGATCGTATGATAGTAACACCAAGCATCCAGGTAAAACTATACGGGTTTAAAAATATGAATAAATGAGAGACAATCGCCAGGATACTTCCAGCAAGGGTAATATTTCGTTTGCCATATTTCTTTATAAAGTATGGGCTAATCATCGCTCCAACAATCATGATTCCAGTCTCCAGAAAATACAATATACTGTACATAGAGGAATCGTTTTTAAAAATATACTTACAATAATATGGCAAATCCGTACCTACAATCGTCATATGTATAACCTGAATGGACCAAAGTCCCAGCACACACCAAAAATATTTATTGGTGACTAACGCTTTTATATTTCTGCCTAAGGAAATTTTTACTTTGTCTTTCTTTTCCACCTCGACAGTTTCTTTGCATCTTACAAAACATACAAGCAACAACACCACTGCAAGTACCGCCCAAACTGCCATGGTTTTTACCCATGCGGCCTGATCATCTCCAAAGAATTTTACCAGTGGCATGGTAAAGGTTACAGAAATAATCCGTCCAAAAGGAGATATAATCATCCGGAAAATTGAAAGTAAATCCTGCTGATAAGAATCTCTTGTCATCATAGTGGATAATGCGCCATAAGGTACGTTAATTGCTGTATAGATTACCGTTGTCGCCAGATT
Organism: Candidatus Pelethocola excrementipullorum; assembly: GCA_018714325.1. Taxonomy (GTDB): domain Bacteria; phylum Bacillota; class Clostridia; order Lachnospirales; family Lachnospiraceae; genus Novisyntrophococcus; species Novisyntrophococcus excrementipullorum. The sequence goes on along the minus strand of DVNN01000120.1, from coordinate 10,708 downwards.
ATATGTAACAAAGATATAAATCCCCTTCAACATTTCAGTTGTATGTGGAACCGTATACAACAGCACTGCTGCAATTGCATAGGGAACCGCCATCCACAAAAGCCATGGTCTCGTCTTCCCCCACTTCGAACGTGTTCTGTCTACAATAAAACCCATACACAGATCAGAACCGCCATCAAATATACGGGAAATCAGCATAACTATACCTACTGTTATCGGTGAAATTCCAGCATAGTCAGTATAAAATAAGGTCAGCAATGTGGAAATCATTCCATACACAATGTTACATGCCGCATCTCCACAACCATAGGCAATTTTTGTGCCTACTGGAATGTTCCATTGTTTCTTCATTGGTCTACCTCCGTTTTCATATTATTATTTCTTCCTAAGGCATCCATATAAATCAATTAAAATCCCGGGGAATCACCCTATGCAGCAAATCGATAGATTTCTTTATTGCTGTCAATGCATCCATTGTTTTATCTTCAATTTCCAATGATATGGGACCGTCATATCCGCTCATGCTAAGTACTGATATAAATTCGTTCCACCAGCGTTCGTCTTCCCCATACCCCAATGCCACATAATTCCATGTGCGCTCTGTGTAACGGTCAAAGAATTTTGTTTCCAATCCTCCATTAGCGGCAAACTTATGTTTTTCTTTACGTAAATCTTTGGCATGCACATGGTGAATTGCTTCTCCCCCAAGCGCCATAGCCATATCAATTCCATCTCCGCCCATCCACATATGATGGCTCGGATCCAGATTCATCCCTACCAATGGTCCAACCGCTTTTCTTAATTGTAACAGGGTTTCCGCATTATAAACACACTGAGCACCATGATTTTCCAAAGCTATTGAAGTAATCCCGCAATTTTTAGCCATTTCTACTGTTTTTTCCCAGTATGGAATCAGTACCTCTTCCCATTGATACTTCAAAATTTCCTGACAACTCAATGGCCAGCAAGTCGTTACCCAGTTAGAAGTGGTATCTGTAGCATTTCCTCCAGGTAACCCACTCATCATGACAATACTTTTAACCCCCAGCAACTCGGCAAGCTGAAATGTCTTCTCTACAACCGCCTGATGCGCTTTCCCCTCTTCGTTAGGCTCCAATTGATTCCCGGAACAATTCAGGGCCTCTAAAACCAGTCCGTGAGAATTAATTTTATCCATAAATTTTTCTCGGGATGATGCGTTATCAAGCATATCGTCCAGATCCATATGCGGTGAGCTTGACCAATTGCCACAAGCAATTTCTAAGGATTCAATCCCAATTTCAGCAGATACTTCAACCATCTTTTCAAATGACAAATGACTCAGACCATCCGTATTTAAACAAAGTCTCATAATATATTCCTCCTTTTCACTTCTAATGCGCAATTATCCCTTATACTCTAACCGGTTTAACTGTTACCCACTGATTATTTTTAGCTGACTCCAACACTGCATCCATTACACGATTCACTTTAGCGGCAAATACGAAATCAACTATGGGTTCTGTACCATTTACGATATTCTCTAAAACATGGTGTTCCTCGATGGTTTTAAGATCTTCATATCCAATCCCGATACCAGGGCCTGCCCAGAACTTTCCATACTCTCCGTGTCCAGGTGCAACTATAATATTTTTAAAGCCTTGGTCTGTAGATTTATCTGTATTACGGTAAATATTAATTTCATTCATTCGCTCTAGTGAGAATGTAATAATACCTTTTTCAAATTGAATTTCAAATGTTTCGCCTTGTTTGCGTCCCGGTGCCACACGACTGGATGAGATATATCCCATTCCTCCGTTTTTATATCGGCATAAGAACTGGGCGATATCATCGTTTTCTACCGGAAGAGTAACACCTTTTTGATCTTTACGCTCCTTATAAATAATTTCGGTCATTCCGGAAACTGACTCAATGTCCCCTAATAGGTACTGAGAGATTGATAATACATGTGCTGCTAAATCTCCCATTGAGCCCAGCAGTGAATTCTTTGCCAACATCCGCCATGCATGTGGTGCATCTGGGTCCGACAGTCCATCTGTATCATAAACCCCTCTAAAGCAAACAAGTTTTCCTAATTCACCTGAATCAATAACTTCTTTTGCGTACGCGATTACTGGAACTTTCATTGTATTAAATCCACATGTGGCAACGACACCGCTTTCTTTTATTGCTTTTGCAGCCTGTTCTGCCTCTTCCCCATCCATTCCCAGTGGCTTCTCGCAGTTAATTGCCTTACCATTACGTGCCGCCTCTATGGCTATCTCACAATGCAGACTATTTGGGGTACAGATGCAGACCAGATCCACATCACTTGCCGTAACAACTTCATGCCAATCAGTGGTCCACCGCTGAAAACCATGGCTATCAGCCAATTCTTGAGCTGCAGCGCCAACTGGATCTGCGACCACTACCAACTCCACCTTAATTTCAGAACCGAAGATACACTGGTTTACGTATGCTGTTGCATGACTACGTCCAATAAATCCTGCTCCGATTAATCCAACACGAATCGTCTTACTCATCTTTCTTTCCTCCTGTTTTATGTTTACATTTTTTGCTTTTGTAAATATGATTCTATATTATTTTGTGCATTTTTTCAATATATTTAAAGTTCTTTTATCATTTTTGTAAATAATTCATAATTTTTATTTGTTCAAAAGATCGTTTTTTCCGTTTATATGTGCAGTTTTACGTTCTTTTGTAAACATATTTTGAAGATTTTACATTTTATGTTGACATTTTTTGGTTTTGTAGTAAAATCAAAATAGTAGATTAATCGTTCTAATTACTTCAGGAGGTCTCTATGAAAATCACAACACAAGCTATTGCAGATCTTGCAGGTGTCTCACGCGCTACCGTTGATAAAGTAATTCATAATCGTTCTGGCGTAAGCAAAGCAACACGTGATAAGATCAAAAACATAATCTTAGAAACTAATTATCAGCCTGTCCATATACGCAAACATTTCAGGGAAGAATCCCAACAAATTAAAATAGCCGTTATCATGCCCGAATTACAAGAGAACTTTATGATCAACCTAAAATCAGGCATGGATTCCTCTTTGCTTGAATATCAGCCTTATGGACTACGCATTGACTATTATCATTGCAATTCATATGAGCCACAGCCATTAATAGCTATTTTGGAGCACTTAAAATCATCCCCCGTGGATGGTATCGCCCTACGCGGAATCAAGGATGAACAAATTATAAATTTAATCGGATATTTCATTGACATAAATATACCTGTTTTTACATTTGATGCTGATTTACCGGAATCTAAACGAATAAGTTTTGTCGGTGAGGATTTGTATTCAACAGGACGAATGGGGGCATCCTTATTGTGCAAATCCATCGGATACGAGGGTAAGATCGCATTGCTGGTTGGAGGAATGAATGTGGATACTTCTGCCCGTAGAATAGAGGGCTTTAAGTCTTATCTAGATGAAAGTGCTCCAAATGTAGAGATTGTAGCAATAGAGGAAACGTTAAGCCAACGTATTATTACCTATCAAAAAACTGCTCAACTGCTAGAGAAATATCCTGACCTAAAAGGAATATGGAATGCAGTATCTCACTCAGAAGATATGGCTCAAGCTGTAATCGATGCTGGTAAACAGCAAAAAGTAAGATTAGGATCTTTGATTTTTTCTCCAGAAGTCATGCGTTTAGTAAAAGAGAATATCATAGACCACACCATTGGATTAACGCCATATAAAATGGGGAAAATTGTGATAAAATCTTTATATGAATATCTAATCTCCAACGTCGCCCCACCCAGTGAAAATATAAAAACTCCGATATATATTGGAATAGATGCTAATATCGATATGTTTATTGATGATATGATCAGTGATGATATGATTAACGACTTTAAATAATTGATTTTTTGACTTGCATCATAAGGCATACCGGGCAAGCTCACTCATGACTGGGCATCTCCCGATGCCATGATAAATGTCAGGGATTCTCTCGGATTTGGAATCCGCAGATTTTCCCGTATTTACCATGCTGGACAAACTATAAAAAGCACTATCTATAGGCTAATTACCTATAGATAGTGCTTTTTTCTCTAATCCCCGCACTCCCTCTCCCATAAGCGATTAAAGGATCCCCAGCTTTTACGCCAAGGGCATGGGTCAGATATAAGATGATTCCATCATATTCTGCCAGGTATCTCTTTATCGTATTCCCATAAACGTCCGTTAACTCTCCCAATACTTCACCCTCTTTTACGGCTGAACCAGGGGTTTTATAGCAATACCAAAAGCCCCTGGTTTCAGCCTCTTCATAACGTACCTCAGCAATCTCCCGGGGCGGAACCGCCTTTTCTTCCATGGAACGAATCCCAAGATAGTCCAAAATCTCATAAACATTCCGTTTACAGGCCAATACCTCTCCGGAATCCCATGTTCCTCCACCACCTCGCTCCACCAGCAAGGCCGGCACTTTACATTGGGCGGCATAACTATATAATCCGTTATCAGCCCTGGACTGTACCCTGTAATCCACCGAAAGGAAATCTGTGGCGGCCCTTGTCTTTCTTTCTATCTCTTCTCCTGCTCCCACAGGAAAGAATACCAGCGGGGCCATGGACTCATTTACATCACCGCCGTGAAGATCCAGGAGAAAATCTGCTCTATCCACTAAAAAATTCTCCAGGGCATATGCCATACGTGACGCAATACTCCCCTTCTCAGAGCCAGGAAAACTCCGGTTAAGATTTTCTCCATCCTCCGGAACAATCTGCTTGGCCCCCTCATAGAAACCCTCGGCATTTACCAGGGGGATGAACAAAATACTGCCTGAAAGCTCCTGGGTGCGGATTTCTTGTATCAACTCTCTCACTGCCTGAATTCCCACATATTCACACCCGTGTACACCAGCGGTGACAACCAATCGTTTCCCTGGCTTTATCCCCCTGACGAAAACTGCTGGTATTCCATCAGCTTTCGGTACCGGAATCATGATCTCTTTCTTCTCTCCCGGATGGCATAAATTATGCAGATTCATGGGCTTCCTCCTCCACAAAGTTTATGATTGAATGTAATAACTCTATAGCATACTCATCCTTTACCTCTGAAAGTCTGGATGTCTCCGTCAGTTCTGTAATTCTTCCTTCCCGCAAAAATAGTACCCTGTCGCAAAGATAAGTAATAGAGGTCAGATCATGGGTAATAAAAACATAGGTAAGATTCAGCTTTTCCTTTAATTCCAGCAACAAGTCCATAATCTGCACCTGGGTATGGGCATCCAGAGAGGAAACAGCCTCATCAAAGAGTACAAGCTCCGGATTACAGGCCATAGCCCTTGCAATGCAGACTCTCTGCAGCTGGCCTCCCGATAACTCATGGGGGAATCGATTCTGGAAGCTGTCATCCAGACCAACCAGTTCAAGGAGTCTGGTTATTTCCTTCTTCCTGTCTATTTTGGATTTTGCCTTTCTTTCGTGTACGGTTATTCCCTCTCCAATAATATCCTTGATATGAAATCTGGGATTGGCTGAGGTGGTATAATCTTGAAATACCACGCTGATTTTTTCCTTTAAAGCAAGTTTCCCTTTTCTGGACCGATAGACCTGCTGACCTTCAATCAGCACCTCCCCCTTGTCTGGTTTCAACAATCCACATAGAACTCTGCCCATGGTACTTTTCCCACTTCCACTCTCTCCCAGAATCCCAAGGCATTCTCCACGCTTTACACCCACTGAAACATCATACAGAACTTGTTTTCTGACCGAACCGAATATTGTCTTCTGACGTTCACTCCTGAAACTCACTTTCACATCCTTTAATTCTAACATGGCACTCCCGCTCCCTTTTTTCCGACAATTTTTCTATACTGTTCCATGACTGCATATTTCTTCTCAGCCAACATTCTGGTATATGGATCCTTGGCATTCCTTAGAATATCATGAAAACTTCCTTGATCCACGATTCTTCCCTGATTCATGACCAAGATCCGATCCGCTACATAGGAAATTGCCCCCAGATCATGTGTAATAAAAATCATGGAGGTGCGTTGTTCCTGTTTAATCCTGCAAAATGCCTTTAATACATCATACTGTGTGATTGCATCGATTGCGGTTGTGGGTTCATCTGCAATCAGCAGATCCGGCTCCAGTGCAAGTGCAATTCCAATCATAATTCTCTGTAGCATCCCACCCGAAAGTTGATGAGGATACTTTTCCAACACTTCCTTGGGATCCCGGATTTGCATCTGATTCAGCATCTCTATGGATTTTTTCCTCACTTCACCTCTCTCCCACTGAGTATGTGCCTGAAAGGTTTCGGCAATCTGACTGGAAATTCTGCAAAGGGGATCAAAGCAGGTCATTGGATTCTGAAGAACCATAGAAACCCTGCTTCCACGGATTTTCCTTAGACTCTCCTTGTTTTCTTTCAGCAAATTCTTTCCACAAAACCAGGCCTCTCCTGTTGTCTTGAAATTGGTATCCAAAAGCCCCATAATACTTTTAACCGTCATGCTTTTTCCGCTTCCGGATTCCCCTAGTATTCCCAGACATTCTCCTTTGTTTACATGGAAATTCGCCTGCTCAACCAGCATCTGTTCTGTCTTCTTTCCCTCTACAGAAACGCTCAAATTCTTTACTTCTAATATCCGCTCACTCATACTTGTATCTCCTTTGGATCCAGAACATCACGCAAAGCATCTCCCAGAAGATTAAATGCTGTGACCACCACGACTATCGCAATTCCCGGCACCAGCATCTGTACTGGATTTGTTGTTAAGACATTCTTTGCCTCATTTAACATCGCGCCCCATTCCGGAATCGGTGCCTGTACCCCCAGACCGAGAAATGACAAGGTGGAGATATTGATAATCGCCCATCCAATATCCAGACTCGCCAGAACCGCCAGATCGGAGGCGATGGATGGCAGAAGATGCCTGAATAAGATAAATCGTTCGGGCATCCCTACGCATCTGGAAAAGGAAACAAAATTACGGTCACGATATTGAATCACCCCGGTCCTGATCATCCGTGCATACCATGCCCATTTGATAAAAACATTGGCCAATATCACATTGCGTACATCCACACCCAACAGGGCAACTACAGCAAATACCATGATCTGACTGGGAAAAGAAAGCATAACATCTACAACCCGCATGATCACTTCATCCACAATTCCCCTGAAATAACCGGCCAGTAGTCCCATAAGGGCTCCCAGGCCGATGGTGCCCAGCATCGTCAAGGCAGCCAGCCCAAGCGTCGGGCGGATGCCATATAACATTCTGGACAGCACACACCTTCCCAGTTGATCGGTACCCAATGGATACTCCCGGCTGAAGGCTGAAAACTTATTGATAATATCATTTTCATAAGGATCATTAGGGGCCAGCAAAGGGGCAAAAATTCCCAGTAATGCTACAATTACCAATAGTATGGTAGTAATCAAAGCAGTTTTATTATGGACAAAACGGTTCAGCATCAGGACGCCTCCTTTCGAAGTCTCGGATCCGCAACTGTCTGCAAAATATCAAAGACTAAATTAAATCCAACAAATAATACGCCAATCAGTAGTACATAAGTCTGTATAATCGGATAATCCCTGTTGAATATGGAAGTGATGCACAAGGTTCCTAGCCCTGGCCAGGCAAAAACATTCTCCACCACAATTGTTCCGGCTATTAGCTGGGGAATACTCATACCGATGGCAACAAAACAAGTATGCAGTGAATTCCTTAAGATATGTCCTACCAGAATTTTTTTCTGGGGAATCCCCCTTACATTGGCATATAGAACATAATCCTGTTTCATATTCTCAAGCATATTATTACGAATCAAACGAATATAGGTAGAGATATAGGTGAGCGACACCGTAAATGCGGGGAGAATTAAATGTGCCAATGTTCCATTTCCACTGGTGGGAAGCAGATTTAATTTAATGGATACCAGCCACATTAATAAAAGTCCAATCCAGTATGCCGGCATGGCCGTGGTCATAAACACCAGCATTCTGACGATTTTATCAAACCAGCTGTTACGATACACCGCGCACAAAAATCCAATTGGAAGACTGACCAGGGTAACCAGAACCAGCGACGCACCTGCCAGCTGCAGCGTAGCTGGTAAGCAACGTATCAATTCTCCGGCAACCGTACGGGAAGGATTTGTATAACTGATTCCAAAATCACCGCGAAGACAATCCGTCACCCAATTTACATACCGTACCAGATACGGATCATTTAACCCTAACTCTTCCCTTACCTCTTCAATTGCATCTTCGGTAATAACCGGAACCTGCCGTACCCGAAGTGCAACTTCCGCAGGATCTGAGGGGATCAGATTGATAAATACAAAACAAACAAAAGAAATGCAGATTAACAACGGAATCGCCATCAAGATTCTTTTTATGATATACTGTTTCATAATTTTCCTTTCTTGTTCCGCGCTAATCCCCCAGAAAGAACGATTCAAGAGCTTTCTTTCTGGGGGATTTATTCTGGGCGCGCAGACCTAACTTACTGACAGCCCTTTCTCACTTTTATTCAAAATACATATCATAAAATGGCACTTCATACTGAGTCTGTGTAAAATGCATACCTTTCAGCTCAGAACGGTAAAGTGCTTTATTACACTCATAGGTGAGGGGAATATACACCGCATCCTCATGGAGTCTGGTTAATACAAAGGTGTATAATTCTTGTCTTTTGGCTTCATCTGTGGATGTGAGAATCTCTGTGATCGCGGCGTCAATATCTGCCTTATCCTCCAATCCAAGCTGTGCCGCATAATCGCCATAGACCGGCTGGCGCATAGCCGCCAAGGAGGACTGTGGATCATAAGGCGTTCCCCAGCAGATATTAAATACCATGTCAAAGGTTCCGGCTTTCATCTTATCCCGATAAGACTGCTCTTCTTCACCCGTAATGTTCAGGGAAATTCCCAGTTTTCCATACTCCGACTGCAGATATTCGGCAATTGTCTTTTCTGTCACACTATCGCTGTTATATAGAAGCGACAACTCCATCTTGGCGCCATCTTTTTCACGGACTCCATCACTGCCCAGCGTCCAGCCTGCCTCTTCCAGCATCCCTTCTGCCTGTGATGTGTCATAAGCATATGGTTCCAGATTGATATCACAATAGGGGACCGTTGCAGCAAATAAAGTGTCCGCCGGCACTTCCAGCCCATAAAAGATTCCTTCTGAAATCGACGCCTTATCAGTCGCATGCTGCAGAGCCTGTCTTACAGCCTTGTCCTGAAGGACTTCATTGCTTGTATTCAGAACAATTTGACGGGTGGAAGTGGGATCTGATAAAGCAACCTCAAATTCCTCGCTGTCCACATATTTGTTCACTGCGTCGGCATCAATCATGTTTTTTCCAAAGATCAGATCGATCTCTCCTTTTTCCAAGGCCATGATTCTTGTCTGGTTATCGGGGATAACCTTCACAGTGATTTTTTTGATTTCAGGTTTTTCACCCCAGTAATTTTCATTCACCTCAAATACCGCATATTGATCTGTTACAAAATCGGTCAGAACATAAGAGCCTGTACCTATATATTCATTCACACCATCCTTGGTGCTTCCATCTTTCATAGCCTTTGGGGAAATCATGGCAAATGGCCTTGTCACTCCCAACTCTGTCAGCATAGGATAGTAGGGCTCAGATAATTCAATCACAAATGTTTTCTCATCTGGGGCAGAAACTCCAACCAGAAGATTCATCATTTCCAGCCAGGTATGGCGGTCTTTGTTCTCAATAATCGCATCAAAATTGGCTTTCACCGCATATGCATCACAAACTTCTCCATCAGAGAATGTGATACCATCTCTGATATGGAATGTATATACTTTTCCATCTTCACTGATATCCCAGCTTTTGGCGATGCATCCCTCGTATCCATTCTCAGTGATATTTACCAATGTTTCGTATAACATTTCCTGAGCGTACATCTCTCCGGCGTAGAGATGGGGATTCAAGTCTCTGATATCACGATAGTTTACAAAGACCAATTCCTCTTTTTTATTGCCTGGGTCTGAGGCTTCTGATGTACCACTCCCTGTTGTAGTACTCCCTGTCTTGTTCTGCTCTTGCTTTCCGCAGCCAGTCAATGCGGCCACACCTAGCACACCCATCATCAATAGGATTCCAATTCTTCTTTTCACAATCACTTCCTCCTTTTTCTCGGCACTTCAGATTATATCACGGGTTAGTTAAGTCTAACCAATATCGATTTGGAAGTCCTTTCCATAACATATTGTTATAGCAAGCGTTTGAATTCCTGGATAAACCACTGTGACTGCCGGCTGATTTCTTTGCCCTCCGCCACCACATATCCAATCATTAAAAACGGTTCACAATTGTTAATGGGCAATGCTTTTACGTCATACTGACGGTATTTTTCATTTAAAAAGTTAATTCCCAGACTACACAGATCTGTATGCATCAACACATCTATAATCATGTGATCACTGTTTGTGTATACCACATGTTGCAATCTTTCAGTACTGATTACCCCAAGGCTCACAGATTCCAGATGATGCTCCATGGGGAAGTAATCCCGGACTCCACGAACGAATTTTAAATCCGGGAGTTCCGAAAAATCCACACTCTCCTTATGATACAGCGGATTCTTCCTTCCCACATAGACACAGACTTCTTTCGTATCCAGCGGATAAAACTTCAAGTTTTTATGGGATAGAATATGCTGAAATGCCGATAGTTGTTTCTCAGCA